>NZ_JADPIU010000057.1:0-85588 GCF_023073075.1 Bradyrhizobium sp. 61
CGATCAGCAAGCCGCCTGACCTTCACCCAACGCCATCACATATAGCTCGCCGTGCCCGCGCGCACGCGACAATCAGGCGGCCTTCGTCGTAGGCGTACCCTTTTCCCGCTTGACCGTGTCGAACAGACGGTCGAGGTCGTCGAGATTGGCCGCGTTGCCGCGCACGCCGGTCACGTTCCGGCCGATCAGCCTGACGGCCCGATCGAGCGCCTCCTGTCTCCGGCCCGTGATGAAGACATAGGCGCCTTCTTCAACGAACCGCCTGGCGCTCGCCAGCGCCATACCGCTCGATCCACCCGTGACAACTGCAACCTTACCTTCAAGCTTTCCCATGACTTCCCCTTTGAGACTCCGAATTTGGTCGTTCGGGGAGGCCCCCGAGAACCTCGACATAGGTCCGCCGGCGTCAGGCGTTGAGTGCGGAAGCACGCACATCGGTGGTGCGAAATCGATCCGGCCGGACGATTGACGCCAGCCGCGACGATCGGTGTCCGCCGTTCGGAATTGGGCCGCGCTTGCCGGCATGGGCTGTGATCTCCGCCCGTGCTACCCACATACGAGATGCTGTTCGATGTATTGGACGGGCTTTGGAAGGCGCACCCCGGCGGTGCTGGATTGCACCATGATCGACTGGGATGACGTTCGCTACTTTCTTGCCGTCGCGCGCGGAGGCTCGGTGCGGGCCGCCGCCGAGCGCCTCGGGGTGAACCATTCGACCGTGCTGCGACGCGTCGCCCAACTGGAGGAACGGCTCGGGGCGCTCATGTTCGAGAAGCTGCCGTCGGGCTACCGCCTGACGGCTGCAGGGGAGGAGGTCCTCGAGCTCGCGGACCAGATGGAGGTGTCGTCGCACCAGCTGGAGACACGCGTCTTCGGCCGCGACCAGGGCGTGCGAGGGCACAAGCCGCATATCGCGATGTCGGTGACGAAATCCTTCACGGGCGTGCTCGCCGGCATTCTGGTCACCGAGGGCAAGATCGATCCGCAGGCGCTCGTGCCGGATTATGTGCCGGAGCTGAAGGCCAGCGCGTTCGGCGATGCGCGCGTGCACGAGGTCATGGATATGACCACGGGGCTCGAATACACCGAAGTCTATACCGACAAGAACTCCCACGTGTGGGGCTTGCGGCGTGCCAACGGCATGGCGCCGATTCCGCCTGACTATGACGGTGCGACCAATATCTTCGATTTCCTTGCCGCGCAGAAGAAGCAGGGCGAGCACGGCAAGGCCTTTGCCTACAAGACCGTCAACACCGATGTGCTCGCCTGGATCTGCCGGCGCGTCAGCGGCATGACGTTGTCCGACCTTCTCTCCGAACGCGTCTGGACGCCAATGGGCGCGGAGGAGGACGCGCATTATCACGTCGATCGCATCGGCACCGAGAGCGGTGGCGGCGGCCTCTCGACCAGCTTGCGCGATCTCGCCCGCTTCGGCGAGACCATGCGCAATCATGGCCGATTCAACGGCCGCCAGATCGTCCCGTCACAGGTGGTCGAGGATATCGCGCGCGGCGGCGATCCCGAGAAGTTCAAGCCGGCCGGCTACACCACGCTGCCCGGCGCGTCCTATCGCAACCAATGGTGGGTCACGCACAATGCCCACGGCGCCTATATGGCGCGGGGCGTCCACGGCCAGGGCATCTACGTCGATCCCAAAGCCGAGATGGTGATCGCGCGCTACGCATCGCACCCCGTCGCGGGCAACGCCGCCAACGACCCCGTGACGCTGCCGGCCTATATGGCGCTGGCGAAGGAGCTGATGGCCGGCGGGTAGGGCGTGGCGGGGGCTGATGGCGTAGGGTGGATTAGCCGAAGGCGTAATCCACCACCCTTCATCGAGCCGCGTTGAAGATGGCGGATTACGCTTCGCTAATCCGCCCTACGGGGCCGACGAATTCGCGACAACTTCCAAACCGCAAGATCGGTCGAGCAAATGATCGCCGTCAGCGGCTATCTGGAGCCGCCACGGAGGAGGGACGATGAAGGCGGCGCTTCAAAACTATCAGGACCGGATGCGGCGGGTGCTGGACCATATCGACCGGCATCTCGACGGCGATCTGGACCTGGAAACGCTGAGCAGCGTTGCGGCCTTCTCGAAATTTCATTTCCACCGGCAGTTCACGGCGACCTTCGGGTTGTCCGTGCATCGCTATGTCCAGCTGGCCCGTATGAAGCGTGCTTCCTACCTGCTGGCCTACAGTGACGCCCTTGGTGTCACTGACATCGCGATGGATGCCGGTTACGACGCACCGGACGCCTTTGCCCGCGCCTTTCGGCAACGGTTCGGGCAATCGCCGTCGTCGTTCCGCAACTCTCCCGACTGGGAGCCGTGGCTTGTGGCCTTCGGGCCTCTCGACAACGCGAGGAGCAAGCTCATGAAGACTTTTACCACCGACGACGTGACGATACGCGATGTGCCCTCCACCAGGGTGGCGATCATGGAGCATCGGGGCGACCCGGCGACGCTCGGCGACACCATCCGGCGGTTCATCGCGTGGCGCAAGGCAGCCGGCCTGCACCCCAGGACAAGTCCGACCTTCAATGTCTGGCGGTCCGAACGGCGTCCTTCCTCGCCCGCCGCTTACAGCACGGACCTCTGCGTCGGGACCGACCAGCCGATCGAGGCGAACGGCGAAGAGATCAAGGCCGGCGAGATCCCTGGTGGACGCTGCGCGGTGCTGCGGGTCGTCGGCTACACCGACAATCTGGAGCCCGCCGCGCTCTACCTCTATCGCGACTGGCTTCCGGCGAGCGGCGAGGAAGCACGCGACTTCCCGATCTATTGCCAGCGGCTGAGCTTCTTCCCGGAGGTGCCGGAGCATGAGACGGTTGCGGACGTGTTCCTGCCTCTGAAATAGCGCCCTCCGACGGCGGACGAACTGGCATCAATCAATATCGCGCGCTCCACACGTCGTACGGTCTGCCCGGAGCGCCAGGCACAGCGGCACGGTCTCACTAATATAAGAGTTGACTTATATTAGTGAAGGCCGATACTCGCCATTGCGCGAAACGATACGGAGGGATGCAATGGAAATCGACGTCGCCAGGGTCTTGGGGCTTGTCACGCGTTCGGTGAAGAATTTCGAGAAGGATGGAAAAGCAGCCAGCACGGTGACGCTGACGCGGCTTTACGAGACCAGCGTCGACGATCTCTGGGACGCAGTGACCAGCCGGCAACGCATTCCGCGCTGGTTCCTGCCGGTCGAGGGAGACCTCCAGCTGGGCGGAAGGTACCAGCTGAAGGGGAACGCGGGCGGCACCATTACGGCATGTGCGCCGCCGACGCATTTTGCAGCGACGTGGGAATTCGGCGGCGGGATGAGCTGGATCGACGTCAAGCTGGCGGCAGAACGGGATCAGGCGCGTCTGACGCTGGAGCACACCGCAATTATCGAGGACCATTGGAATCAGTTCGGTCCTGGTGCGGTGGGTATCGGTTGGGATCTCGCCATCGCGGGATTGGAGCGATATGTTGCGACCGGCGCATCGGTCGACCACGAGACGGCCGAGGCTTGGATGGGCTCTCCTGCCGGCAAGGAATTCATGACGACGAGCGGTGAATATTGGTGCGCGGCGCATGTCGCAAGCGGGGTCGATCCTGACGTGGCGAAGCAGCGCTCCGACCGCACCATCGCCTTCTATCGCGGCGAGATGCCGCCTGACGTCGCACATCCGGGCACAGGAAGCTGATGCACGTCTTCGAGGTCCTCGCCGATCCCGTGCGCCGTCGTATCCTCGAGCTGCTCGCCCCGGGGGAGATGGCGTCCGGTGAGGTCGTTGAAGCGATCGGGGCCGAGTTCGGGATCACGCAGGCGGCCGTGTCGCAGCATCTCAAGGTGCTGCGCGAGAGCGGCTTTGCGACGGTTCGGGCGGAGGCGCAAAGACGGCTCTATTCGGTCGACGGTGCGGGGCTTCGGTCGGTGGATGCGTGGATCGGTCAGTTCAGGAATTTCTGGGAGCCGAAGCTGGACGCGCTGGCGACGGAGATCGCGCGCGGCAAACGGGATCGCCGTCACGCGCCGATGACCAAGCGGAGCGGCAAGAGGGCCTGAGCTCCATGATGTAGGATGGGTAGAGCGAAGCGAAACCCATCAATATCGCGCGTTGAAACCCAATGGGTTTCGCGGCGCTCTACCCATCCTACGCGCTGCCGCGCTCATCTCCCCAGCGCCATCGTAATGCGCCAGAAGCTTGACTATGAGGCCGGGCGGATAGCTTCGATCTTCTCGAACGGCCTGATCAACCGTTCCGCGCTTTCGATATCAGCGCGTTTTCGTCCCGCGCGTTCGCTTGTCATCGACGTGAACGCGCGTTTTGCCGGCAGCAACCTGACGGCCCTTCACGTGGTCGATGAAGGCTCTCAGTTTCGGCATCGTTTGATGACGGCTCGGATAGTAGAGAAACACGCCCGGCGCCATTGGCGCGAAAGACTTCAGGACCTGTACGAGCTTTCCCGTCTTCACCAGGCTGCCGGCGATCGGCGCGGGCACTTGCGCAAGTCCCATGCCTTCCACGGCTGCGCCAAGCATCGTGGGAAAGTCGTGGGCAATCAGCGGCCCCGAGACGATCGCTTCGACTGTCTTGTTGCCATCGACAAGAGACCATGGCGCGATCGATCCGTTGCTGCGGCGAATGCGCAGGCATGCGTGCCGACGCAGGTCGTCGATACGCTCGGGTCGCCCGTGCCGGCTTAGATAGTCGGGGCTGCCGACGACCACGAACGGGAAGGGGGGCGTCAGCCGGACCGCGACCATGTCGGTGGCGATGAACTGGCCCATCCGGACGCCGGCATCAAACCCCTTGGCCGCGAGGTCGACCAATTCCTCGCCTGCGGCGATCTCCACCTCGACCTCGGGATAGGCCTGGCAGAAGGATGCGATCAGCGGCTCCAACAGGATCGGTACCACCGCGCGCGGCACGGTGAGGCGCAACAGTCCAGTCGGCCGCTGCCCAAGATCGCGCGCAACCTCGCTTGCGGCGACGAGCTCCTCGAAAGCAGGCTTTGCGCGCGAGAGGAACCGCGCGCCGGCCTCGGTCAGGCCGACACTGCGTGTCGTGCGTATGAACAGAGCTGCGCCGACACGCGCCTCGAGCGCACGGACCGCCTGGCTGATGGCCGATGGCGTGACGCCGAGCTCCGCGGCTGCCCGGCGGAAACTGCGGTACTGGGCGACGCGCAGGAACGCTTCCACGCCATCGAGCGCGCCTTGTCTGACTGTGAAGTTCTGCTTCATAGCCCATCAACATTATCCCGAATAGTCGCTCGCGCCAATCGATCGTATGTCTCGCTCGCAGATCGGAAGCATCGCTGATGTCGGACATCTGCGACGTCAGCGCGATCTCAGAGAACAAGGGGGACCGCCGTGCTCCTGGAAACGAGACCGATGAAAGTCATCCGCAAATTCGTCGTCATGCTCACCCTAACCCTGATGGGAGCGACTTCCATGACCGATCCATCCGTTGCCCAAACACAAGCCATCTCGCAAGCCATGTCGCCGACGACCACCGGGGTGATGGTCATCCTGACCGTGAAGGCGGACGTCACGCGCGAGCAGGTCATGGCCGTCATGCCCGCTGAAATCCAGCAGACGGTGCAGCTCTATCTCAGTGGGAAAATTCGCGAGTGGTATTCGCGTGGCGATGGGCGCGGAGCGATCTTCCTCGTCGATGCCAGGGATGTCGCCGGGGCGCAGGCGATCATGGGGGATCTCCCATTGGCCAGGCAAGATCTGATGGACCACGAGTACATCGCAATCGGTCCGCTTTTGCCGCTCCGCTTGCTGATGGCCAATCCCGAGCGCCGGCAATAAGGGCGAGACCCGGATGGAGGACGGCCGATGACCACCGAGGCTGCTCCCGCTGCGATCGTCGCGCCGCTTCGGGCCTGGCATAGCCTGCTTTGGCCCGTCCCATTCACGGCAGTATGGACCTGGTTGCTCTACGCGCTAGTCGCGATCTGATTGGAGGCCAAAATGACGACAGAAACGCTGTTCCAGATACATCTTGTCCTCGGTTATGTCGCGTGGCTGCTCTGCTTCGGCACGTATGTCTGGCCCTGGCTCAGGTCGATGGACGGGCGCGACGCGCACCGTGCCATCGCCACGCTGCACAGCTTCCGCTTCTTCGGGCTCGTCTTCATCCTTCCCGGCATCGTGAGCCCGGACCTGCCGGCTGGCTTCGCGGTGTTCGCCGCCTGGGGCGACTTCGCGACCGGGGTGCTGGCCATGCTGGCGCTTCTCACGGTGAGGATACGCGCGCTCTTCTGGCTGTTCGTCGTCGCCTTCAATCTCGCTGGCACGGTCGATCTCGTCGTCGACTACTATGACGCCATCCAGGTCGGCCTTCCCGCGCATGCGGAGTGGCTTGGCTCAACCTACGCGATCCCGATCATCTACGTGCCGCTGCTGATGATCACGCAGGTCTCTGCGTTCTATTTTCTGGTACGCCCTCGGCTCGGCGCTGATGCCGCGGCACTGGCCGGCGCGGGCTGAGACGAACCGCTAAAGTAGGAGTACCCTCCGACAGAGGCCTCGCCCTCCCTACCAATCGGCGGCTGCCTCGAGCAGCCGTTGGCGCATGAAGGCAACGCGCGGCCGTTTGCGTTCCGGTCTGCGTATGAACGGTGAGGATTGAGCCGATCAGGTCACGCAACGGCCGGGCTGCAGAAGCCTTGCGACTTCCGTGAGCGCGCTGACCACAGGCTCGCAGGCAAGTGTCGGCTTACGGCTCTGATTTCGCAGCAGCGTCGGCGGCTTGGTGGTGCGGGCCTGCGCAGACGGAATACGCAGCAAGACCGAGGTATCGGCGAGATCGTTCAAGCGCAGCGAAACCGTTTTCGTCGGAACTGCGAAAGGCTTGCGGTCGGCAAGATGATCTGCCTTGCCGGCGCGATTGACGATGTGGCTTGGCTGTTCGGAGACCGCCTGCCAGCGGTTTACGAGGTCGTGACCTGAAGCGTACTGCACTGCACCGAGCGTCAACGCGGTCGCGACAGCGCCTAGAAGAGCTTTGCGAATCTGTGACATGGCTTCGCTCCTCGCCCCACGGCGATTGTCGTTCCCTACGCAGCGCCCCCTCGGCCCATCGCTTCCTGTGGTCGCTTTCTAATGGCCGGCGGTTTCACCATTCCTTCGTGAACGCCGGAAAATGGTTTCATCCCGGCAGGTTTTGTTTCGTCGCATTGAAGGAGGTCTTGGTTCCCGCCTGCGCACAGCGGTTACGTCCGCGTTGGGTCACAAGCCGACATCTGAGCAAAGACCACAAAGCGTCCGCCAGGGGCCCACAAGCGGAAATGAACGCTGCTCAAGAACAGAATTTCCGATGGGGAAGTCGAAGGCTCAAAACGTTGCAACGCATCGGCGTCGTTGGGGTGGGTGACACCGATCTCATCTCTGTCTGATTTGCCGCTCCAAGCGCAGCGTATGCTCACGCAGGGAATCGTAAATCGGCGCATTACCCAACAGCGTGGGCAGCAGCATCGCCATGAAGCAAGATCCCAGCATCGGCAGCAGCATCGTCACGTTACCGGTCATTTCAGCGACGAGAACGATGCCGGTCACCGGCGCGCGCACAACGCCGGTGAAGAGAGCGGCCATGCCCACCAAAGCAAATGCTTCCGGCTGGATAGAGAGCGCCGGGAATGCAAGACGGCAAGCCGCCCCGAACAGCAACCCAGACTGGGCTCCCAGCACGAGCAAGGGTGCGAACAGGCCGCCGGGCGTGCCGGCAGCGTATGAGAGAGCGCCGAGTCCGAATCGGATCAGGAATGCGCCCCCCAGGATCCCCACACTCTCGTGGCCGATCAGCGCCCGCTGCGTGATCTGATCTCCGCCGCCGACCAGTTCGGGCGCGAACCAGGCCAACATGCCGACGCTTGCGCCGATCAATCCGGCGCGGAGCTCGATCGGTAGCCCTCCAAATCGGTCGCGAAACGCGATGGTCGCGAGCAGGGTACGATTGTATGCGACGGCCAACAGGCCCGCGATACCACCGAGAGCAAGGAAGAGCGGGGCGGACTCAGCGCTGGGATAGCTCAGCGGCGCGACCTGGAAGTCGGGCGCGTCGCCGAGAAGCAGCCTTGCGACCGGGATCGCCGTCGCCAGCGCTGCAAGGGCGGCGACGGCAACACGGTGTTCGAACTTCTGCACCAGTTCCTCCAGAACGAACACGAGCCCGGCAATCGGCGCATTGAAGGCCGTTGCAAGGCCGGCGCCGGCGCCGGCCGCCAGAAGCACTCGCGAGTCCGCCCAACACAACCGGCAGACGCGCGCAGCGAAAACCGCGATACCGGCGCCCATCTGGACGGTCGGCCCCTCACGGCCCAGCGCCAGCCCGGAGCCGATCGCCAGTATTCCGCCGAAGAATTTCACTGGCACCAGGCCAAACGGAGCCGGCGGGATCTCTTCGCGCAGAACAGCTTCGACATGCGGAATGCCGCTGCCCGAAGCGTGTGGCGAGAATTGCCGCACCATCCACGCGGCAACCAGGGTCGCGACACCGCACGCGCCGACGACAGTCAAGAACCCCCAGATTGCGTGGCCATGGGCCCAGGCGATCATCGCATCGCGCAGACGATCGGCATGCGCGAGCAAAAGCCGGAAGATCGCCCCAACACATCCAGTCGCCGCTCCTATGATGAGAGCCATCGCCGCGAGCCCCAACAGGCTGCGACGTTCGTCTGCGACTTGCCGGTCGTCGTCAGGGTTATGGTCCACGGCTGGTCGATGATCCCGAGGCCTTTGCAAGGGATAATCTTTGCCAAAATCACTGGCGAATGTCCCGGAAAAGAATGCTTCCAACTTGACCGAACAACTGCCTCTCCGACCGATATGCTAGGGACCTCACCGCACGTCCCAACGATAAGGTGCGCCGAACCAAGGCCCCGCTTTGGGTCACAGGCTGACTTCGACAACCTGCTTGACCTGGTTCGCTTATCTCCTGAAAGCAGACATTGCAGCCCTCTGAGCAGAGGTTAGCCACGGGCCAAAAACAGACAACTGAAACAGCCGCGACCTGATCAGCCGCAGATGCGCACGCGGCGCTCGCGCCAGCCATGCCCGTCCCAGAAGCGCTGGGTTATCCAGTGGCAGGGCGGGATCGGCTCTCCAACCGGGGCATCGACATAGCCCGACCAGTACGGATAGCCGCCGGGTCCGGGATAAGTGCGCGGATACGGATTGCCGCCGGGGCCGTAATCATAGCGCGGACCAGCATAAGCCGGCGAGGCTGCTGAAACGACCAAAGTCGCGACGGCAGCGAGAGCCAACAACGTCTTCCTCATGGTGATACCTTTCCAACGCTGCGAAGGCTGCAAGACGATCGCCGAGCAATGCAGCGTCAGCGTCGACAAGCTGAAATGTCAAGGAGAGTGATCTCAGAGACCTCCTCGGATGTCGCCTTCGGGTCAAAATGCGAGGAACACAGAGTGAGCAAAGTCAGTCCGCTCTACCCCACCAAGCGGACCTCAATGAAAGGTGTCGTCACTTCGCTGATGGGCCAGAAGGCGACGTTGGCTCCCGCCGGGCAAGCACTCGATGCGCGACGGCGAGCCGCTCGTGAAAGCCGACCCGCCGTATGCCGCTTGACGCAGCCCGTCAGCCAATGGCTTCACGGGACGTCGCGATATTACCCACCGCTCCCCTTGATATTCGGCAGGTTTTTCATGTCGAGCATCGGGATCGGGTTTTCCGGGCGCTGCAGATCCGGTCTCCAATCGTTCGAGGCTCCGCCCGGCTTACGCTTGATGCTTGGATAGTCGGCAATCGATTTGTTGAATTCCATCACGACCGGGAAGATTAGTGCCAAGACCCAGCCGTTGTCCTGTCCGGTGTACTTGCCCGGCGACTGCAATGGCATACGTGCCGACATCGCGCCGTTGAAAACCATGTCGTATTTCTCGAATGGGTCCATCGTCAGATTGTAGACCGAGCCAATCGCGCCGAGATTTTGCTCCGGACCGAGCCAAGTGTCCTTGGCCGTCCAGAGATACTTCCACGCGATGCTGAGATCGGGGTTGGTTGGATCACCGCCGACATCCGCCCGCGCTCCCATGAAGCTTTCGCCGTCGATGTAAATCCACGACCTTCGTGCCGAGTGCTTCGCGCGGCCGAGGATGTACTCGCTGTTGTCGATGCTGTCGAAGTAGATTGGCCTGCCATTATCGTCGGTCCATGCGCCGTGCGGCGGCGGGCTCAGGCCGACCATCTTGGCGAGCGTTGCCCAGCAGTCGATATGGGACATCATTTCATGGTAATTTGCACCGGCGGGAATGTGTTCGGGCCACCACATTAACCCGGGTACGCGCCAGCCTCCTTCAAATGCTGAACCCTTTTCGCCGCGGAAAGGCGTGGTGCCCGCATCAGGATAAGCATCCTGCCACGCCCCGTTGTCTGCCGTTACGATCACAATCGTATTCGGCGCTTCGGCACGGATCGCGTCCATGATCCGGCCGATGTCGTCATCGAGTTCTATCACCGAGTCCGAGTAATCGCCCAACCGCGACTTCCCGGCGAATTTTGATGATGCGTTGGTCGGGTTGTGCATCTTCATGAAATTGACGTCCATGAAGAATGGCTTGGCGTCCTTGGCGTGCTTCTTGATGTAATCGATTGCGTAATCAGCCTGCCGGACGTCAAAGTTGGCGAGGTAATCGTACGTAATGTACTCGCCTCTCTTCGCCGGTTGTCCAGCAACTCCCTCCCACTCGTACATGTTTACGACATCAAAATAGGCTTTCGCGATCTCTGGGTTGTACGAGGGAAACCATGGATGAAACCACTTGGACGTATCGGCATAGGTGTAGACGCCCGGATAGTATGCGGCGAACGCCTTCATCTCGTCGAACCCGTGCTCGATCGGATAGGACTCCGGCTTATCACCGAGATGCCACTTGCCAGAAAAGTAGGTGGAGTAGCCGTTCTTTTGAAAAAATTCGGCTATGGTCGGCGTCTCCTTTTTGAGCGCATTCTCATCGCCCGGAGCGACCACGATGGAGAGCGCCGAACGGATCGGAATACGTCCGGTTATAAACGAGGCGCGGCCTGCCGTGCAGCTTGCTTGCCCGTACCAGTTCGTGAACGTCGCGCCTTCCTTAGCGATCCGGTCGATGTTTGGTGTTGGATGGCCGAGCGCGGCGCCACCCCCGCTATAGGCGCCGAAATCGTTCCATCCAGTGTCATCCGTCATTAGCATGACGACATTTGGCCGCTTCTGTTGTTGCGCGAATGTCGGCATAGATGTCAGTGCCACGGCAGCAACACCCGCCAGCAGGCCACGCCACAATGCGCGTTGAGTTTTCATGAACAGTTCCTCCATTTTAACCCCCACTGATGGTGACCGAGACACAGTGCCGCACGCTTCTATTGATTTAGATCAACGTTGGCTAAGGGGACTTTTCGCAGAGACCCGTCTTTTGGCGCGACCCGGAGCACGCTGGTAGCTAGGGCGACAGCGAGAAAGCTTTGCGTCGCGCGTTCTCGCTCCCGCCTCGGTTCGTGGATGTAGCTGCATGACTTGGCGGGCGAGGTTGCAAACGCCCCGGACGTCGGCTTCGGGTCGATAGTGTTGAAAAAGTCTTTTTGGGGTGACGACCAAAATTTTTCAGGGCTGCTGGTGCGTTTCGCACGTGGCGATATGAGGGGCCACATCATTTCCCGCAAAAGCGACCACGGAGCTTAGGATGAGCGCTACGGAGTATTGCAGTGGTGGAGCTAGCTAAAAATCAGCTTTTGCGAGATTTTCGGCATCGTTCAGTTTTCGACTTTTGCAACAAAATCGGTCATTAGCTGACAATAGCCGAGCCCATGCGATGTCAGCTTTGGGTCAAAAGCGACGGTTTGGCGATGTCCGCGCTACTTCCGCTTTACCCCCGAAAACCGACATTCATCGTGAGGGGCGGCATGTCTCAAAGGGGCCAATCGCAGACATTCTGCCTGCTCATTCGATCACTTCGTCGGCGGTCAGGAGAGAGTCTCGACCAGCCGCCAAACCAAGCGCCTTGGCCGCTTTAAGGTTTACAACCAGCTCGAACTTGGTTGGCTGCTGTATCGGCAACTCGGCCGGCGTTGCGCCTTTGAGTATTCTGTCCAGATAGATAGCGGTCGCGCGTGACAGGTCAGGCAGGTTGACTCCGTAAGAGACAAGGCCACCGAGCTCCACGCCCTCTCTGGCGGCGTAGATCGTCGGGAGGCGGTTCTTCTCGGCAAAGGGTACAATCCGAGAGTACTGGCTGTACAGCATCGGACTAGGAAACACGACGAGACCATCCGCTCGCGCTTTGGCCAACTCAGCAAACGCGCTTTCGAGATCGGCGGGGCTATCCGCCGGCACAAGTTGAAGGCTTGCTCCGAGAGATCGGGCGGCGCTCTCAATCTCGTTCAGCATCCCCTTCATTGTGCGCTCACCGTATGCACGAGGGTGCCACAAAACGACAACGTGAGAGAGACCGGGAACGATCTCCTTAAGCAGTTGAAGCCGTTTGGACACCAACTCCGGGCCGAGAAATGCCGTCCCGGTGACATTGCCGCCCGGCCGCGCCAGGCTGGAAGCGAGTTCGTCGTCAACGGGATCTGCCATACCTATGCCGACAATCGGAATGGTGGAAGTCGCTTTCTTGGCTGCGCGGACGGCCGGGGTAGCCAAAGCAACAATTGCGTCGACGCGGTGCGTCACGAATTCCTGCGCGTACTCGTTGAGCTTGTCCTCATCGCCGTCTGCGAATTTACGGTAAAACGCGACATTCTTTCCTTCAGTATAGCCGAGCACACGCAATGCCGGCACAAACGCATCGAGAGTCTTTAGACTTGCGTCGGACTTGTCACCGCGGCCGAGTGAAAGCACACCGATCTGATGAAGCTTGGTCGATTGCTGAGCATGACCTGCGAACGGCCACGTTGCAGCCATACCCCCAACAACCGTGATGAACTTGCGCCGTTTCATGCGGCCCTCAGCCAAGCCGAACTATCGTACAGACAAAAGGTGGCGCCTTGGAAGTGTAATCAGGCCGGTGAAAGTCTGCTTTGGGTCAAAATGCGAAGAACACAGAGTGAGCAAAGTCAGTCCGCTCTACCCCACCAAGCGGACCTCAACGAGGAGTGTCGTCACTTCGCTGATGGGTCATCAGCCGACGTGATTGCCTGCGAATAATCTAGGAGTCCGGGCCGCGGAGCGGCACTGGTCGAGGTGTCGGGTCGATCCGGCCGCCGGAGCCTAACAACCATCCAGCCTCCAAGCGGAACGCAAACTTACCTGGCGCCGGAAACTAGATTGCCGACACAGCTTCTCGACGAAACGAATGTCGACCCAGAGGTGTGCGTGTGGGCAGTCGCAAGCTGTTCTATCTCGAGCGTTCGGCCGCCGCCGTTAGCACAGGATAGCGGGCATAGAGCGTGTCGACGCGGTCCCGCCACATCGCCACGAACGCACCCGAGGTGAGATCATCGACCGACTTCCATTCGCGTTTGACCGCAGGCAGCGTATTGCCCCAGATGGCGCGCTTGCACCATCGCTCGCCCTTTGCCGAGCCCTCCCGGGTTGCGCACATCGACTTCCAGGCAATCCGCTGCGGACGGCCGATGTGTTGGGCGGCTCCTTCCCAGCCCTGCTGGTGGATCAGGTAGAGGTCGGAAAGGGTCGGCTTTTTCTGCGTCAATATTTCGAATAGCGCAGCCTCGCTGAGAAACTTGTAGGCGGCACCTACAGCGTTGTCGCGAGGATTGAGGATGTCGCCCGATCCGTATTTGCTGAACTCAAACTTGCTCAGCTGGAACAGGCCGATATAGGAGCCGGTGCGTTGCCTGGGATTGAAATCGGATTCGATTTTGGCGACCGCCTTCATGAAGTTGACATCGACACCGAACGCTTCGGCTGCACGTTCGATCTCCTGGACGGGCGTTCCGAGCGGAACGTCGCTCAACGCCGACAAGGCGATCTTTGCGGGTTTTTCCGGCGGCGGAATTTCCGAGTAGACGTAGTATTTGAGATACGACGGTTTGCCTTCGCCCGGATTGGGCGAAGCAACGGGCGGTCGGTCCTGCTGTAGCGTTGCCGAGTTCTCGGGCGACGCTGCCTCAAGGCTGGCGACCTGCACCATTGGCTCTTGCGAAGTGGTTACATCGGACGGCGGCACCGAGTCCGGCGCCGCGGCGCTGAATCCCGCCGCAACGATCGCATTAGCCGATAATCCTGTATCGAATTTCGTCTCGATGGCCGGGGCCGGAAACGCGGCGCCAGCATTTGTCAGAACCGTCGTCACATTCAGCGGGATGCCGCTGAATGCATCAGCCACTCTTGCATTCGGCGTTGCGATGCTTGGGCGCGGTACCGCGATCTGACCAATCGCGACAAGCGAAGTCGCTGTCAGCGCGCCGGCAATACAGCTTGTTTGCCAAATCTTCAATGTCGCCAGCCGCGCGGCCGCGGTCCCCCCCATTCACGTCCCCGACTTGGCACGCAGATTAAGGAGGTGAGGGGATGACAATGGGGCGCACCTGTGGCGCAGGTGCGGCCAGTCTCGGCCGCGTCGCCAAGATTGCCTAAATTGAAAGTTGCGGTCGTGATGCGCCTCCCGCCGAGGAACAGGACGGGCGCCATATCGCGCAACCATCGCTAAACAAGGCATCTTCGTGCGTTAGCGCATCGAGACCGGCGCCCGCGCGCACGCCGCTCCCAAGCATCTCGAGGCCGCGACGTCGCAAGACCCGAGGATGGTTCGCTGGGATGGACAATCGCGATCCGCTTTATGACCGCTAGCGTCGGTCTCAGCGGAGCTGGTCTAGCCAAGCTCAGGTCTGCCGTGACCGTTGTCTCCGCTCGGGCCGGAGCGTTGCAGCTTACCGCAGCGCCTGCCGCATTCTTGCACAACAGTAAACTAGTGCGCCAATGTCTCAGTTGGGTCAATCGCGTCGGTTGGCCCGTAGCTCGACGACTTCCGGTCTACTCCCCGCTCCGGACATGTCGCAAACTGAAGCGATGGGCCATAACCGGACTCATGCGTCGCAGTAGAGTGCCGCTATTCAATCGCCTCATGGGATGGAGAGCTAATTGGGCAACCCCGCTTTCCGAAGACCCTCAATAAACAGCTTTGCGTTTGATAGTCCGGCCCGGGCGATAAGCGCCGATATTGTAAAGGCGGGATCGATCTCAAGCACACGCGCCGCCGCGTCGTGCGCCTCAGCGTCACGTCCGAGATGGGCGAAGGCGGACGCGAGCCATTGGTAAGTTGCCAAATAAAGGTTCTGACGAAGGGCCTTCTTCAATACGACGATGGCTTCGTCAAAGCGGCGAAGCTCGATAAGGGCCTGCCCAATGCCAGTAAGCGTCATGTATAGTAGCGGGTCTACTGGGCTCATGCGAACGGCACGTTCAAAGCTCCAGATCGCTTCCTCCGGCAGCCCCGCAATTCTATAGACATGGCCTCTGCAGCTCCATGTGAGCCATGAATTTGGGTTGAGCCCGACCGCCCGGTCAGCCATTTCGATCTCGGCTTCACGATCGCCGACCATGAACGCCGAGATTACGGCAGCCCTTGCTAACGTGTCCGGATCGCCATCGTCGATGCTCAATGCCAAACGAGCAAGCCGAACCGCTTCCTTGCGGTCGAACTGAGGATCGTTGGCATAGCCCAAAAGGACGTTGAGCATGTGGCAGACACCTGCCAGAGCCGCGACAGCGCCGAACCGAGGGGCGAGCTCCAAGGCGCGGTGGAACAGTCGGATTGCCTCGGCCAACCCTTCGCGGGTCCTTAGGTAGAACTGCGGCATGGCACGGAGATAAAAATCATACGGTGAGGTTCTCTGGCCGCCGCCGCGTCGCCAATTCAATTTCTGTTTGAAGCATCTTTGGCTCAATGGCCGACACAACGGCGAGCGTTACTTCGTCCTGAAGAGCAAAAACGTCGGTCAGGTCACGCTCAAACCTGTCCACCCAGATGTGCGCGCCTGTAACCGCATCGATCAACTGCCCTGTGATGCGAACTTTCCCCGACGCCTTCCGCACAGACCCCTCGAGGACATAGCGCACGCCGAGCCTTCGCCCGACTTCCTTGATATCGACCGCTCGCCCCTTGAAGGTGAAGCTCGAATTGCGCGCGATCACGAACAGCGACTTGAAGCGCGACAGCGCGGTGATGATCTCCTCGACCATTCCGTCCGCAAAGTATTCCTGTTCGGGATCGCCGCTCATGTTCTCGAACGGCAGTACGGCGATGGAAGGCTTGTCCGGGTGTGGCGGGGCCGCACTCAGCCCCTCTGTCAGCGCCCCTGGCGCTCCGGCGCGGACAGCGTAGGCGCGGACCGGCTTGGAGATGTTCTTGAGCTGCTGCTCGCCACGATCCTCGAAGCCAGCGTCCAGCTTGCCCTCGACTTCGTTGTAGACCTTGTCGGAAATCAGGATACCGCCCGGATCGGCGATCCCCTCCAGCCGAACAGCAATGTTGATCCCGTCGCCGTAAAGGTCGTCGTCCTGTCCAACGATCACGTCACCAAGGTTGAGCCCGATGCGTAGCTTGAATGGACCGCTACCCTCGGCGAGATGATCCTGTATCTCAACCGCGCATCTCATGGCGGCGAGGGGACTGGCGAACTCGGCGAGTGCGCCATCACCCGTTGTCTTGATTAGACGGCCTTCGTGGCGGGAGAGGCTCGGCTCGATCAGTTCTCGCTTGAGCCGCTCGAACTCGGCATAGGTAGCTTCCTCAGCGCGTTGCATCAACGCAGAGTAACCGACCACGTCGGCAGCCAAAATCGCCGCTAATCGCCTTTGAACCCGCTGCTCCGTCACAGCGCTCTCCGAACGGCCAGCCAAAAATTCGTCGCTGGGGCCAGGAGGAGCCTAGCACTTTGTTGCGGACCTGTGAGCGGTAATCGCGGGAGGGCCCTGTTGCCCCGAGGCGGCATTTGCTGTTGCACGGCGGCAGTAAGCGTACGGCAACTCGGAAGGTCCGAGTTGGGTCACGACCGGTAAGGCTTGGATCGAGCACGTGAGTTCTGCTTCGCATCCGAAAGCGGACATCTCGCCTCAATGAGTACACGCCCTCTGGAAGTACAACGCCAATCGGCTTGAATTTCGTGCAAACCTGGAGCTGCAGTGGCGGGAGTTCTCTCTGAAATCTCGCTCTGTATGCCGAGACCCAGTGCCGACCTCTACCGAAATCCATGAACATCTCAGAGCTGCAACACGCATAGACACAACCAGGTCTGTCGGCGAGCCTGCACTGGTTGTGCGACGCGCTCAATCCCGCGACATCTTCTCGAACTTCTTCACCAGCCGTTCCCGCTTCAGCCGCGACAGCCGCTGGATCCAGAACATGCCGTCGAGCTGGTCGATCTCGTGCTGGTGACAAACGGCGCGTAAGCCATCCGACTCCTCGCTGTGCATGTTGCCGTCGAGATCCCAGTAGCTGATCCGCACCCCCGCGTGGCGCTGGACCTCGTCGTTGACGCCGGGCATCGAGACGCTGCCTTCCTTGTGCAGGATCATCTCGGGCGAAGCCCACTCGATCTCCGGATTGACGTAGGTTTGCGGGCCCGCCTTGGCGTCGAGCTCGAGCACGACGACGCGCAAGGGCACGCCGATATGCGGCGCCGTGATGCCGATGCCGGGCGCGGCGCGCATGGTGTCGAGCAGGTCGGCTGCAAGCTCGCGCAACGCGCCGTCGAATGCGGTGACGGGATGGGCCGGCGTCGCGAGCCGGCGATCGGGATAGCGGAGGAGGGGACGAATGGTCATGCAGGCTCCCTACCACTCACGGATGGTTGAAGCATCCCGTTCTTGACTGCCTACCAACTGGAAGGTAGTTAATCCGCCATGACCAACGTTTCCTCGACGGCCGACGACATCCTGGCCTGCGCGCGCACCCTGATCATCGCGGGCGGCTATAACGGCTTCAGCTATGCCGACGTGGCCGAAATCGTCGGTATCCGCAAGCCGAGCATCCACCACCATTTCGCCAGCAAGGTCGATCTGGTCCGAACCCTCGTGTCGCGCTATCGCGCGGAAGCCGAGGCGGGACTGTCCGCGCTCGAACGCAATGTCGCGGACCCCCGCGACCAGCTCAAAAGCTATGTCGGGTATTGGGAGGCGTGCATCAATGATGCGACGGCGCCCTTCTGTGTGTGTGCGCTGCTTGCCTGCGAGCTTCCGATCCTGCCGGAGGAGGTGGCGCTTGAAGTCCGCGCGCATTTCCGTTCGCTGGCGTCGTGGCTGACCTCGGTGATGGAGCGCGGCAAGCGGAAGGGGCAGCTGCATCTCTCCAGCGCAGCGAAGATCGAGGCTGAAGGCTTCATGGCGACCGTTCACGGCGCGATGCTGTCGGCGCGTGCCTATGGCGACCCAAAGATGTTCGGTGTGATCACCGGGCCGCTGCTGGATCGGTTGTCCGCCAGGCACTGAAACATTTCGACGAGACGACAACGACACGCCCGCAGGCACGCTGGGGGCGGAGGGCGACTTGTTGCGCGTAAGACTACCAACTAGTAGGTAAAGGAGAGAGTGCAGTGACGCATCATCAATTGGATCTTGTTCGGGCCGACCGCGAGCAATGGCTGAAGGTCTACTACTTCATTCGGGCGGCGTTCTCCGTCGCCTGGGTCGTTGCTGCGTTTGCCGTCGGGCCGTCATCTGCGGCGATCGCCGGAGCCTTGCTCGTGCTCTATCCGGCATGGGACGCCGCGGCCAACTTGGTCGACGCGTTGCGCAGTGGCGGGCTCGCTCAAAATCGCACGCAGGCGCTGAACGTTCTGGTCAGCCTGGTGACCACTGTCGCGGTCCTCGTCGCCTTGCAGATGAGCATGAACGGGGTGCTCGGCGTCTTCGGGGCCTGGGCGATCCTGTCCGGATTGCTCCAGCTGGGGACCGCGATTCGCCGCTGGAGAAGTTTTGGCGCGCAGTGGGCCATGGTGCTCAGCGGCGGCCAGTCGGCTCTGGCCGGTGGCTTCTTCATCTTTCAGGCCACGACGCCGATGTCTCCAACGATCGCGAATGTCGCGGGCTACGCTGCGGTCGGCGCGATCTACTTCCTGGTTTCGGCGGTATGGCTGGCCGTGACCGAGTGGCGGCGTGGCGTCGCCATTTGAGGCGTCGCCGCTGCCGTTCATTCGTGCGGATAGGGCGTGCCGTCCTTGTGCAGGAACCGGCCGCTGGAAGCCGGGCTCATCATGTCGACGTCGGAGCAGGTGATGAGGTCATCGGTCGAGCGCGAGCCGACTTCGAGGTAGACGGCCGTCGCATCGGACCGGTTGATCATGTGATGGCCGTTGCCGCTTCCCTTCGGGAAGGCGGCGCAGTCGCCGGCGCTCAGCACGGTTTCGCCCTCGTCCTCGACAAGCGTCAGCTCGCCTTCGAGCACATAGACGAACTCGTCCTCATGCGAATGCCAGTGCCGCTGGCTCGACCAGCTGCCTGGCGGCAGACGCATCAGGTTGACGCCGAAATCCTTAAGCTTTCCGGCATTGCCCAGCCGTTGCCGGATGCGCTCGGCGCAGGGCGCGCCGAGCGGCGCGGGGTAACCGGAGCCTTTCCGGGCCGGCACGGTGGCGATATCAATCTTTGGCATGCAGCCATTCCCTCCGAAGTCGGAGCATTGACCGCGCACCGTATCGGTGGCGTGCGCCAGATCGGCGGCGTCCGGAGTGTGATGAGATCGCGTTGGCGGGATGATGACATTGTGCCGGTGTTTTGCCCGACGTGTCAAACGCGCCCCTCGCGTTGCGGGTCGTTGGTAAGTCCTTGATCCGGCAGCGGCCGGCTACTGTGCATGGGGTTGTTTTCGGGATTTTTGTTTGGCGGCGCCAAAAAAATCTGGTGTCCTCGATGCCGTTGTCGGCAGGCGCAGTTCTCATTCGTCTTCCACCCAGACAGACCTGACGGGAGACCCAAATGAACGCTTCCTCCTATCGCTGGGTGATCGTTGCCGCCGGCGGATTGCTCGGCTGCGTCGCGATCGGCGGCATGTTTTCGCTGCCGGTGTTCCTCCAGCCGATCGCCAAGGACACCGGCTGGTCGGTGACCGGCATTTCCAGCGCGATGACGATCGGCTTCCTGGCAATGGCCTTCACCAGCATGGCCTGGGGCACGGCCACCGACAGATTCGGGCCGCTGCCGGTGGTGCTGACGGGATCGATAGTGCTGTCGCTCAGCCTGTTCGCCGCAAGTCATGCGACTTCGCTGCTGGCGTTCCAGTTCATGTTCGGCCTTCTGGTCGGTGCCTCCTGCGCGGCGATCTTCGCGCCGATGATGGCGACCGTCACCGGCTGGTTCGACACCCATCGCAGCCTGGCGGTGTCGCTGGTGTCGGCCGGCATGGGCATGGCGCCGATGACGATGGCGCCGCTCGCGGCCTGGCTCGTCTCCGGCCACGACTGGCGCACCTCGATGCAGATCGTGGCGCTGGTGGTCGGCGCCATCATGATCCCGGTCTCGTTCCTGGTACGACGCCCGCCCGCGCTCGCGCATGCCGTCGCCGCGCCTGCGGGCGAGAGCGCGTCGCAAGGGGAGATGTCGCTGGGCGAGGCGCTGCGCTCGCCGCAATTCATGATCCTGCTCGCAACCAACTTTTTCTGCTGCGCCACCCATTCCGGCCCGATCATCCACACCGTCAGCTATGCCGTGAGCTGCGGCATCCCGCTGATCGCGGCGGTGACGATCTACAGCATCGAGGGTTTTGCCGGCATGGGCGGCCGTATCGCCTTCGGGCTGCTCGGCGATCGTTTCGGCGCCAAGAGGGTGCTGGTGACGGGGTTGCTGTTGCAGTCGTTCGGCGCGCTCGCCTATGTCTTCGCGCAGCAGCTCGCGACGTTCTACGCGGTCGGCGCCGTCTTCGGCTTCATCTATGCCGGCACCATGCCGCTCTACGCCGTGCTGGTGCGCGAAAACTTTCCGCTGCGCATGATGGGCACGGTGATCGGCGGCACGGCGATGGCCGGCAGCCTCGGCATGGCGACCGGCCCGCTCGCCGGCGGCCTGATCTACGACGCGTTCTCCAGCTACGCCTGGCTCTATATCGCCTCCTGGGCGATGGGCCTCGGCGCCTTCCTGATGGCGATGAATTTCAGGCCATTCGCGAAGCCGCAAGGCGAGGCCGCGGTGGCGGCGGCGTGACGAGGTCTATGACTGGATGAGCTTTTCGAAAAAGAGATCCGGGTAGGGATCATCGTTGAAGCGGGGGATCTCGCGCCAGCCCGTGGTGCGGTAGAGCTGGCCGGCTTCGGCGAGCGCGCTGTTGGTGTCGAGCCGCAGCAGCGTGATGCCGAGGTCACGTGCGGCGTTCTCGGCCGCGTCCATCAGGCGCCGGCCGAGCCGCAATCCGCGCGCTGCGGGGGCAACCCAGAGACGCTTGATCTCGGCATAGCCGTGATCCGTTCCCTTCAATCCGACGCAGCCGATCGGCAGCGTGTCGGACATCGCGACGATGAAGGTGCCGCGTGGCCGGCGCATGTCCTTGGCGTCAGGATCGCGCGACAGCGAGACGTCAAAACCCTGCTTGAAGCGGCGGCCGAGCTCGGAATAGTACTCGCGCAGGCAATAACGTGCTGCTTCGCTCCGCGGATCCATCTCCTCCAGCGCGACGCGCTCGCGCGTCAACGCCGAGGCGATCAGGTCCATCGCCGCCAGCAGCGCCTCGCGCTGCGAATGTTGCGCCAGGAAGCCTTCGGCCTGTGTATTGGATAGCGCCTCGTAGGCCGCGAACTCGCGCCGTCCCGCACGCGTCAACGTCGCGACACGGCGGCGCGCATCGTCCTCATGCGTCGTGGTCTCGACCAGCCCTTCGTCCTCGAGGCTGCGGAGCAGCCGGCTCATCAATCCGGAATCGAGTCCGAGATAGTCGCGGATCTCCGCCACGTCCGAGCGGCCATGTCCGATTGCGTTGAGCACCCGCGCCGCCCCGAGCGGCCGGCCGCGCCCGAGGAACGAGGTGTCGAGCGCGCCGACGGCGGAGGTCACGGCGCGATTGAAGCGGCGGACGCGAGAGACGGGATCGAGCATGATACCTGACTTTAGTCAGATATTTTGTGCGGGTCAATCGAGACGGCCGGTCTCACTTCACCAGCGTCAGCAGCGGCTTGTCCTTGGCGACGATATAGGTCGCAAGCTCGCTCGCGGTGTCCTGGCCGACGTTCTTCGCCGCATGAACCGCTCCCGCTGGAATGAACAGCACGTCGCCTGCCCTAAGCGTCACCGGGGGCTTGCCCTCGACGTCGTATTCGATGGCGCCTGTCAGCACATAGATAATCTCCTCGCCCGGATGCGTGTGCCGGCCGAACGCAACTCCGGGCGCGAGGTCGACGCGGACCTGGACCGCCTCGCGACCGGGTGCATTGAGATCATGGCGCTGGAGGTCGGTGCGCGTGACGCCGGCCGGCTGGGCTGCCGCCGGCAGGGTGAGAAGGTTGGTGGCAAGCACGGCAGCGCTCGCAAGCACGCGTAGGGTTCGTAATGGATAGGGGCTCATGGTCGGCTCCTGATTGTTCGCTTGATGGCGGGTCAGACGAGGGTGGTGGTCACCTCGATGTTGCCGTGGACGGCCTTGGAGTAGGGGCAGATGCCGTGCGCCGCCTCGATCAACTCCTGGGCGACGGAGCGATCGACGCCGGGAACGCTGACGTCGAGACGGGCCCGCAGAAAGAAGGCGCCATTGGCGTTGCTCAGGTCGATCGTTGTGTCGACCGACGGCTCGCTCGGCAGCTTGACCTTGCGTTGGGCGGCGGCGAGGCCGAGCGCGCCGAGGTAGCAGGCCGACCAGGCGGCGGCGAACAGGTTTTCGGCGGCCGGGTGCGGCTGGGCCAGCTTGATATCGAGAGAGCCGTCGTTCGCGTGCGCGGCGCCGTCGGGGCCGGAGGTGACGTGGGTCTTGCCGGTGAAGAGAAGCTTTGCAGCGGTGGTCATCGCGGATCCTTTCGGGCTCGATTTAAATCGTATCCGATCTAATCGGATGCGGTTTGAAATAAACCCGACGCTCTGTCCGGTCAAGCTCTTCCGATTTAATCGGATGCGATTTATATTGACGCGGAGATCACGAATTGCGGAGGTTCACGTGTCCCGTCCCGCCAAAGCCGCCGGCAAAGGCCGAAAACTGTCGAATTTCCTGTGCTTTGCCGTCTATTCGGCCAATCTGGCCTTCGGCCGCGCTTACAAGCCCCTGCTCGACAAGGTGGGGCTGACCTACACCCAGTACATCGCCATGGTAGCGCTGTCGGACGAGGACGAGCAGACCGTCAGCGCGCTCGGCGACAAGCTGTTTCTGGAATCCAACACGCTGACGCCGATCCTGAAGAAGCTCGAGCAGATCGGTTACATCAAGCGCCACCGCGATCCCGCCGACGAGCGGCAGGTGCGGGTGAGCCTGACGCCGGGCGGCCGAAAGCTGATCGAACAGGATCTCGGCAACTCCGTGATCGAGGCAACTGGCCTCGGCGACGAATTCCCGGTGGTGCAGAAGACGGTGAGCCGGCTGCGCGACAATCTGCTGAGTGCGACCCAGGCGGACGCAGAGAAGAAACGCTGAGCGGGCAGCGCCGTCCCGCTGGGAAAGTCGGAGGCGGCGTCCGCCTCCGATACAAGCACGAAGGAAAAGCGGGCGGCTCTAGTTGCAGACCGTGCGCGGAATCATCCAAGTCGCAAAAGTCTGCCAGAACCCGTCTTCGCGACGGCGCTGGTAAGCGACGAAGTCGGCGTCATCATCATCATGCACGAGTTCATAGCGATAAGTGTTGGCTGCAGTGGTGTTGGGCTTGCTCATGGAGCACTCCATCTCGAATGGGCTTTGCTTCGAGTTAGGTGCGGTGCAGCAAAAGTCCAATGGGAGTATGATGATCAGCGCATCACGTTGTGGAGAGTACTCAGTCCAGCCCGAGCGCCTTGCGCGATTTGCGCGTGAGCTTTGCGACGATCAGGGCATGGGCCTGCGCCAGATAGGCGGTGAGTTCCGCATCGGGAAGTGCGTTGTTGCTGGCGAGCTGCACCCATTTGGCGCGCGCCAGATACGGCGCCGGTCGTGCCACGCCATGCTCGATCAGCATCGCATAGGCCATGTCCGAGACCTTGAACATGTAGCCGCCGGAGCCCGCGGCAAAGCCGCCGCCGAGCGCGAACATCTTGCCGCCGACCTTGAACACGGAGGTGCCTTCCCACTGCACCACCTTGGTGGCCGCGGGCAGGCGCAAACAGCGGGCTTCGAATGTCTTGGGTGTCATGCGCTCGCACTTGAGACGAAAGGCCCGCCGTTATGGCAACATGCGTCTTCCAACCAGGGATGAATTGCCATGTCGCGCGTTTCGATCAAGACCAGGGACGATCTGCCGGAGGCGCTGAGGCCGCTGTGGGACAAGATGACGACCTACGGCGCGTTCGAGAACCAGGCCGGTGTCATGGCCCACCGCCTGCCGATCTTCAAGCATATGTGGTCGCTGCTGGTCGATCTTGCTGAAGAAGGCAATGTCTCGAAGCGCCATCTGGAGCTCGCGCTGGTCACGGTCTCGCTGCTCAACAAATGCGACTATTGCGTCTCGCACCACGCACCAAAGCTGGCGGTGCAGGGCGTGTCTGAGGAGGGCGCCGCGCGCCTCGTCGATTACAAGGACCATCCCGAGCTCGATGAGCTCGACAAGCTCGTCGTCGAATATTCCATCGCCGTCACCAACAACTGGAACAAGACCCGCGACGAGATATTCGCCCGCCTGCGCGCGCATTTCTCCGAAGCCCAGATCGTCGAGCTGACCTGGCGCATCGCGCTCTGCGGTGCCTTCAACCGCTTCAACGACATCCTTCAGCTCGAGGTCGAGCAGGGCGTTCCCCACAGCGAAGCCGCGGAGTAATCGGCCCCCGGCGGTGCTGGTCCCCCGAGCCGGGACCGGCGCCAAGGCGCCCGATCACAGATTTGTGGGTTGTGGACTTTCTATCGCAAATTATATCGTAAGATATGTTTTACAAAAGGACGTACGATATGCACCACGGACGAGACCACAAAGACTTCCATTTTGGGCATTTCGCCCATTTCGTCATGGGCCGGCACGGCGGCGGACGGCGCTTCGGCCGCGGCGGGCATGGCTTCTTCGGGCGCGGCCCGGGGGGCGATTTCCCCGGCGCAAGGCGGCTGTCCTCGCAGGACCTCCAACTCGTGATCCTGGCGTTGCTCGCCGAAAAGCCGGCTCATGGATACGAGCTGATCAAGATTATCGAGGAGCGGTCCGACGGCTTCTACACGCCGAGCCCGGGCGTGATTTATCCGGCGCTGACTTATCTCGAAGAGGTCGGCCACAGCAGTGTCGAGCAGGATGGCGGTCGAAAGCTCTACAGCATCACGCCGCAGGGCGAGGCGCATCTCGCCGAGAACCGCGCCACTGCGGACGCGATCCTGCAAGCGCTGTCGCGGATCGGTCGCCGCATGGACGAGGTGCGCGAGGCCTTTGCCGGCGTCAGCGATCTCGATGCCGACGCCTCCGACGAATTGCACCGTGCCCGCCACAACCTCAAACGCGCGCTGCGTTCCAGGGATGGCAGCGACTCCGCCGAGGCGCGCCGCATCGCGGCGATCCTGGATCGTGCCGCAGCGGAAATCCTCGGCAAATAACTGAGGCGAGGCAACACATGAATGATCGGCCCCACAGCCCGATTCAAGACCCACGCGTCAACGCCGTCCTCGCGCGCCTCCAAGGCGCGCGGCAGCGGCCGGCCGGCGGCGGGCCGCGCGGCTCCTTCAACAGCCGTGATCCCCACGCCTATGCCGAGCAGGGCTTTTCGATTCATTCCGAGCAGGGCGAACTGATCTACCTGCTGTGCCGTGGCTTGCGTGCTACGCGCGTGGCCGAGTTCGCCACCTCGGTCGGCATGTCCACGCTCTATTTCGCGGCCGCTATCCGCGACAATGGCGGCGGCACCGTGATCGGCTCGGAGATCGTGCCGGCCAAGGTCGAGACCGCCAAACGCAATCTCGCCGAGGCCGGCCTTGCCGACTATGCCGAGATCCGCGAGGGCGATGCGCGAAAAACCTTGCGCGATCTCGGCGGTCCCGTCGACTTCGTTCTGATCGACGGCTGGCCGGGTGAGAGCGGTCCCTCGCTGGCGCGCGAGGTGATCGGGATCGTCGCGCCGCAGCTTCGCGTCGGCGGCTACGTCATGAACGACAATGCCGAGCCCGACTATCTCGCCTTCATCCGCGATCCCGACAACGGCTTCGTATCGATGACGCTGCCGCTCAAGGGCGGCACCGAGCTCAGCCTCAAGGTGAGGTAGCGGCGTCGCTTGCGCGATAGGCGTCGGGAACCACGAACACCTCGTCGGCGCGGCCATAACCGCCATCAGGCACTTCCTCGATCAGCACCATGGTGTGCGTCCGCGCCGCTTCGCCGAAATAGTGCGCGAACAGCGCGGTGAGGTTGTGCACGATCTCCGCCTTCTGCGCCCGCGATAAGGCGGCCTGAGGGATCTTGATATTTGCGAAAGGCATGATGGGTCTCTCCGTGTGATGGGGTGTGGTTGCTCCTGTTCGAGAATGCCCGATCGCCGCGACCGGATAATCGCGAAAAACTTGTCATCACTTGTCGGCTGTGGTGAACAATCGGCCATGGACCGATTTGACGCCATGCGCCTGTTCGTCCGCCTCGTCGAACGGCAGAGCTTTACGGCGGCGGCTGCCGATCTCGGCATTCCCCGCTCGACGGCGAGCGAGGTTTTGCGCGGGCTCGAGGCGCGGCTGGGCGCGCGCCTGCTCGAACGCACGACACGGCATGTCACGCCGACGCTCGATGGCGAGGACTATTACCGCCGCTGCGTCGCCATCCTCGCGGAGGTCGAGGAAGCCGAAACCACGATGCGCGATGCGCGACCGCGTGGCTTGCTGCGTATCGACGCACATCCTTTGCTGACCCGCACTTTCATCTTGCCGCACCTGCCGGAATTCCTGGCGCGCCATCCGCAGCTCGACTTGCAGATCGGGCAGGGCGACCGGCTGGTCGATCTCGTGCGCGAGGGCATCGATTGCGCGATCCGGTCGGGCGAGCCCGAGGACAGCGGGATGATTTTGCGGCGCCTTGGCACGGTCGAGGAAATCACGGTGGCGAGCCCGGGCTATCTCGCCAGCCACGGCATGCCCGCGACGCCTGAT
The DNA here is from genome assembly GCF_023073075.1 of Bradyrhizobium sp. 61. Taxonomy (NCBI): domain Bacteria; kingdom Pseudomonadati; phylum Pseudomonadota; class Alphaproteobacteria; order Hyphomicrobiales; family Nitrobacteraceae; genus Bradyrhizobium; species Bradyrhizobium sp. 61. The sequence continues at coordinate 27,095 of NZ_JADPIU010000057.1, forward strand.
ACGCTCGACGGCCATCAGATGGTCGCGTTCATCTCCTCGCGCACCGGCGATGTTTTGCCGCTGGAGTTTTCTATCGCCGGCGGGCTGCGCAATGTCGTGCTACCAAGCAGGGTTCGCGTCAATAATTCCGACACCATGGCCGATCTCGCGCGGCTCGGCTTCGGCCTGACGCAGGCGCCCCGCTATCGCTTCGCGGCGGATCTCGCCAGCGGTGCGCTGGTCGAGGTGCTGGCCGGCTATCCGCCGTCGCCGACGCCGCTCTCCGCGCTCTATCCGCAAAACCGCCAGCTCGCGCTCCGCCTGCGCGTCTTCCTCGACTGGATATCAGGCATCTTTGCCGAGGCGAAGCTGTAGAGCTTCGTAGCCCGGCAGGCAAAAGACACCCGAACAGTCGGTCAATCCACTCTACCGGAATTCGGAAACGGCGTCGTTGCGAACGCAGCGGATCAATCCAGAGATATCCGCGGAAAGAGTCTGGATTTCTTCGCTGCGATCGTATTGACGATGTTGGAACAATCGCCCGCCTCTTTGTGAGTTGTGCCTGCGCCACGAGCCGCTACCATGTGACCGCTCCCGACCACGGGACGCACAGCGAGCGGAGGCGACATGAGCGGGCAGGAACGCAAGGCAAAAGGATCGGACCTGTTTGTCGCGGCGCTGGAGAACGAGGGCGTCGATCGCATCTTCGGTATCCCCGGAGAGGAAAATCTCGACCTGGTCGAATCACTGCGCACCTCCAAAATCGAGCTGGTCCTGACCCGTCACGAGCAGGCGGCGGCCTTCATGGCTGCCACGCATGGTCGGCTCACCGGCAAGCCGGGAGTGTGTCTCTCGACGCTCGGCCCGGGCGCGCTCAACCTGTCCACGGGCGCCGCCTATGCCCATCTCGGCGCGATGCCGATGATTTTGATCACCGGCCAGAAGCCGATCATGAGCAGCCGGCAGGCGCGCTTTCAGATCGTGGACGTAGTTGCGACCATGAAGCCGCTGACGAAGCTCTCTCGGCAGATCATCAGCGCCTCCAGCATTCCGACCGTGGTGCGCGATGCCTTTCGCGTGGCGATGGAGGAACGGCCGGGGCCGGTGCATCTCGAACTGCCCGAGGACATCGCGGGCGATGAAGTGCCGGCCGTCCCCGTGATCCCTGTCCATCCGATCGAAATTCCGGTCGCCCATCGCGCCGCGCTCGACCGCGCGGCCGAGATGATCCTCGCCGCAAGGCGTCCATTGGTGATGATGGGAGCTGCGACCAGCCGGCCGCGCTCGACCCACGGCATCGCCAGCTTCGTGCGGCGAACCGGCATTCCGTTTTTCACGACACAGATGGGGAAGGGCACGGTGCCCGGCGGCACCAATCTCTACATGGGCACGGCGGCGCTATCCGAGCGCGACTACGTCCATGACGCGATCGACGCAGCCGATCTGATCGTGGCGATCGGCCATGACCCGATCGAGAAGCCGCCCTTCATCATGGGGCCGTCGGGACCGAAGGTCATTCACGTCAGCTACACGCCGGCGAGCGTCGAGCTGGTCTATTTCCCCGATGCCGAGGTCGTCGGCGACGTCGGCCCGAGCCTGGAGCTGCTCGCCGACCGGCTCGAAGGCAAGCTGCCGCAGGCGGCGGCGCTGTTGCCGTTGCGCGAGGGGATCCTCACGCACATCGCCGACCGCGCCACCGAGGCGCGCTGGCCGCCGACACCGCAGCGCATCGTGCACGACATCCGCCAGGTGATCCCGGAGAATGGCATCGTCGCGCTCGACAACGGCATGTACAAGATCTGGTTCGCGCGCAACTACCGAACCCGCGTCGCCAACACGTTGCTGCTCGACAATGCGCTCGCGACGATGGGCGCCGGTCTGCCGTCGGCCATGATGGCCGCGATGCTCTATCCCGAGCGCCGCGTGCTCGCGGTTGCCGGCGACGGCGGCTTCATGATGAACAGCCAGGAGATGGAGACCGCCGTCCGCCTCAAGCTCAACCTGGTCGTGCTGGTGCTCGAGGACAACGCCTACGGCATGATCCGCTGGAAGCAGGCCGTCGATCATTTTGCAGATTACGGCATGACCTTTGGCAATCCCGATTTTGTCGCCTACGCGAAGGCCTATGGCGCCAAGGGCCATCGCATCGAGAGCATCAACAGCTTCGGCCCGACGCTCGATGCGGCCTTCAAGGAGGGCGGCGTGCATCTGGTCGTGATCCCGATCGACTATTCGGAGAATGTGCGCGTGCTGGTCGACGAGCTGCGCGCACATGAGAAGGCGAAGGCGTGATGTAATGGGGCGAAGCTGTCTCCACATCGTCATTGCGAGCGCAGCGAAGCAATCCAGACTGCCTCCGCAGAAAGACGCTGGATTGCTTCGCTGCGCTCGCAATGACGGAGCCTGTGGCGGGCGCCTCGCTCCAATATGACAACCGTACTTGTGTCGCGCACCCCGATCGCCGACACTCACAATCACAAAACCAACCACAGGAATAAGACATGACTCGCGTTCGCTGTATCACCGAGATGGGCATGGGCGTTGACGTTCACGGCAGGGACGCCACCAAGGCGGCGAAGCGTGCCGTATCAGATGCCATCAGGCATTCGAGCCTTGGTTTCTTCCGGATGATCGGGAAGACCGCGAACGACATGTTCGTCGATGTCACGATTGCGGTGCCCAACCCTGAGGCGGTGGACAAGGACGCCGTTGCCAAGGAGCTGCCTTACGGCACGGTGACCGTGACTGCGGTCAAGGGCGGGCTGGAGATTCCCTCGGCCACGGAAGTGGCCAACGATCCCATCCTGATCGCCAATGCGGCGGTGATCGTCAGCTTCGACAAGGACTAGGCCGGTGTCCGACAGCGATTTGGCGTTGCTGGATCGTCCGATCTGGAGTGCGCTGACGACGAGCCAGAAGCATCTGGCGGAGGGCGGCCCGCGCGCGCGGCGCTATCCCGTGGACATGACGCCGTTTGCTGACATGGTCGACATGTCCGAGGCAAGCTTCGCCGCGCTCGGTGAACTCCTGGCGGGCTCGCAGGTTGCCGCGCTGTTCACGCCGGAGCCGGTCGACGTTCCCGCCAATTTCAGGGTCGTTCTGGCCGAGACCGGCGAGCAGATGATCGGCTCGCCGGCCGACAGTCCGCTGCGCGATGCCGAGATCGTCAAATTGAGCGCGGCCGACGTCGCCGCCATGATGGCGCTGACGGAGCTGACCAAGCCTGGTCCGTTCGCGTTGCGCACGCATGAGCTCGGCACGTTCCTCGGCATTCGCGTTGGTGGAGAATTGGTTGCGATGACGGGCGAGCGGATGAAGCCGGGAAAGTTCGTCGAGATGACGGCCGTCTGCGTGCATCCGGACTATCGTGGGCGCGGCTACGCGCAGGCGCTGCTGGCGGCGGTCGCGCGCCGGATCGAGGCGCGCGGCGAAATTCCTTTCCTGCACGTGTTTTCTCATAACGCGTCGGCGATTGCGCTGTACGAACGGCAGGGCATGAAGATCCGTCGCCGGCTGCACGTCACGGCGCTGATGAAGATTTGAGAGCCGATCGGACGGTCTTCATTTCCCGCGAAAGCGCGCTATATCCATCCCAACCATAATTTGGGGGAAACACATGGACGTCAGGACAACGGATTTTTCCGCCGCACGGACGGCGATGGAGCGCTATGTCGATCAGGAGATCATTCCGGGTGTGTCCTGGGCCGTGCTCTGTGGTCATGAGGTGGTTGACCAGCAATGCGTCGGCTTCGCCGATCGCGAGGCAAAAGCCGCGCTGCGGCCCGACCACATCTTTCGTGCGTTTTCCAACACCAAGATCTTCGTGACGTGCTCGATCATGCTGCTGGTCGAGGAAGGCCGCATCGGGCTTGATGACCCCGTCGAGAAATTCCTGCCGCAGCTTGGCAATCGCAAGGTGCTGAAGCAGGGTGCCGCGAGCCTTGCCGATGTCGAGCCGGCGAAGGGCCCGATCACGATCCGCCAGCTGCTGACCCACAGTTCGGGCCTCAGCTACGGCATCTTCGATCCCGGCACGGTGCTGTTCAAAGGCTATAACGAGGCGCGCGTGCTCAATCCGCTCACGCCGCTGACCGCCATGATCGACAAGCTTGCCGATCTGCCGCTGTCCTATCATCCCGGCGCGGGCTGGGAATATTCGGTGGCGACCGACGTGCTCGGCCGCGTGGTCGAGGTCGTCTCCGGTCATGCGCTCGACACCTTCCTCAAGGCGCGCATCTTCGATCGCCTCGGTATGGTCGATACCGGCTTCTCGGTGCCCGAGGCGCAGCAGGGCAGGCTGGTTGCACTCTATACCGGCGCCGACGTGCTTGATCCGATGAAGCCGGGCCTGACGCGCGCCGACAATCTGCCTTATCCGCAGGCCTATCGGCGGCCGTTTCCGCGGCTCTCGGGCGGTGGCGGTCTGGTCTCGACCTTGCCCGACATGCTCGCGCTGGTACGCGCGCTGCTACCCGGTCCGGATGCGCTGCTGAAGCCGGACACGCTGCAGCAGATGATGACGAACCAGTTGCCCGCGGGCCAGACCATCCGATTTGCCAATCTCGGGCCGATTCCCGGCAAGGGCTTTGGTCTCGGCGGCGCCGTCACCTTTGCGCCGACGCCGTTCGATCCCCCGAATTCGACCGGCGAATTCCAGTGGGGTGGGCTTGCCGGTACCCATTGGTGGATTTGTCCGCAGGCCAACACCGCCGGCGTGCTGATGACCCAGCGCCATATGGGCTTCTGGAACCCGTTCTTTTTCGAGTTCAAGCGCCTGGCCTACCAGGCGGTCGGGGGCTGATCGCGAAAAAAGTTCACGCCCCCGCGAATCCTTTTGGGTCTTCGCGTCCTCCTGATGGTCGAGGCATTTTGCTTCGGCTCATTTCGGAGGATGTGATGGCATTCTACAGGAAGAATATCGGTGGTCTGCATCAGGCGGTGCGGGTTGCGCTCGGAATTGCGGTTGCGATTGCCGCATTCGTTTTTCTCACCGGCGTCGCAGCGTGGCTGGTGGCGCTCGGGGGCGCAGGCCTCGCACTGACGGGGCTCGTCGGCTATTGCCCGATGTGCGCGATGGCCGGCATCGGACGAGGAGGCGTGTCGTGAGTGCGGCGGCGATCTCGTCAAGCCTGTTCGAGGCGGCCCGGCTCGGCGATCCCCAGGCAATCGCGTCTCTGCTCGAGACGGCGCAGCCGGATATCCGCCGCTACGCACGCGCCACCTGCCGCAGCTCGGCGGATGCCGAGGATGCAACCCAGGAGGCGATGTGGATCCTGTTCCGCCATGTCGGTACGATCCGCTCGCTGGTCGCTTTTTCGGCGTGGCTGTTCAGCGTGGTCCGCCGCGAATGTCTGCGGCTCGCGCGCAAGGCGGGGCTTGCGCCATCGATCGACGACGGCGAGGCGGAGGCACTGTTGCTGTCGCGCTCTGAAGCCGATTTGCGGCTTGACGTGGCGGCTGCGTTCGAAGCGTTGCCGGCGCATTATCGCGATGTCGCGCTGATGCGGGACGTCAAGGAAATGACCATCGACGAAATCGCCGCCGCGCTCGGTGCGTCCAGGCAGACCGTGAAGGCGCGCCTGCATCGCGCCCGTGCCCTGATGCGCGAATATCTGACGAGGTGAGACATGACCGATTATCAAACGCCTGACGATCTGAAGTCTGTCCCGGCTTTCGTGGCGCTCGCGCCGGTCGAGGCCAACGCGTTCCTTGCGTTCAACCACGCGGTCGAGCGCAAGGACGGATTGATCCCGCCGAAATATCGCGAGCTGATCTCGCTCGCGGTCGCGCTCACCACGCAATGTGCCTATTGCCTCGACGTGCATACGGCGCAGGCAGCGAAGGCCGGCGCGACGCGGGAGGAAGTCGCCGAAGCGGCGTTGATCGCCGCGGCCGTGCGCGCCGGCGGCACGCTCGGCCATGCGTTGCTGGCCCAGCGCTTGTTCGAGCGGCATCGAGACGAGGGAGAAGCATAGATGTCTAGTCGACGTCGGGACGCATGATTTGCCAAACTATCTCGGTCTCGATGGATTTCGCTTCGGCTGGGTCGCAGCCTGGATCGACGAGCGCGGCGATCATGGCTTTGATTATTCGCCGGGCCTGACGCGCTTGCTTGCGTTGCCGCATGCGCGTGCGATGATCGACATGCCGATCGGATTGAATCCGAGCGGCTATCGTGTGTGCGACCTGCGCGCGCGCGAATTGGTCGGCCCTGCCGTGTTTCTCGGTGCGCGCCGTGACCTCTGGACATTTCCGGACATGGCGGCAGCCAATCGCCACTATTGGGAGCGGGAAGGCAAGGGCAGGGGCGTGTCGGCGCAGCTCTGGAACATCAGGGACAAGATCAGGGACGTCGACGAGATCATGACGCCGGCGCGGCAGGCGACAATTGGCGAAGCCCATCCGGAGTTGATTTTCTGGAATCTGGCAGGGCGCGTCCGTCTCCCGAAGAAGACGTCGGCGCAAGGTCGTGAGCAGCGCATCGCGCTGCTGGCGCAACGCGGCTTCACGCGCCTGGAGACATGGCTGACGCAGCGTCATGGCACCGGCATCGGCCGCGACGATCTCATCGATGCCTGTGCCTGCGCGGTCGCGGCTCGCGACAGCACACAGCGTGTCGGCGGCGAGGAGGTCGATCCGCGCGGACTGCGGATGGAGATCAATTATTGAGGTCGCGGCCTCGCGCGTCTCGATGCGGGATAAAGTGGCAATTTATTTGAAGCGTGCAGGAACTGTCGACGGTCGGCCCGCGTTCCCCGTGCGAACCGATGACGGAGAAGCTCGTGCGATGAAGGATGCCAGTCAGTTCGCGACCGCGATGCTCGCGATCGTTTTCACCGGAGCGCTGCTCGTCACCGGGCAGCTCTTCATCGAGCAACGCGCGCAACGCGATATCGCGTACGCCGCCAGGCATCTACTGCGGCCGCTGTAGTCCGGCTTCGATGCATGATCACGGCCCGGCCTTGCGCCGTTCGACGGTTCGCCTAGATTAGGCGGCATCTCACGAACGAAGCCGGGGTCCCGATGCCTGATCTGTCCGCCTTTCCCATCACCAAGCGCTGGCCTGCCAGGCATCCGGAGCTGCTTCAGCTTTATTCGTTGCCGACGCCGAACGGCGTCAAGGTGTCGATCATGCTGGAGGAGATAGGTCTGCCTTACGAGGTCCACCTCGTCGACTTCGGCAAGGACGACCAGAAGACGGCGGAATTCCTCTCGCTCAATCCGAACGGCAAGATTCCAGCGATCCTCGATCCCAACGGTCCCGGCGGCCGGCCGCTGCCGCTGTTCGAGTCCGGCGCGATCCTGCAATACCTCGCCGAGAAGACCGGCAAGCTTCTGCCGGAGGACGCCGCGCGCCGCTACCAGGCCATCCAGTGGGTGCATTTCCAGATGGGCGGCATCGGGCCGATGTTCGGCCAGGTCGGCTTCTTCCACAAATTCGCCGGCAAGGATTTCGAGGACAAGCGGCCGCTCGAACGCTATGTCAGCGAGGCCAAGCGTCTGCTCGGCGTGATGGAGACGCATCTTTCCGGCCGGCAGTGGTTCATGGATGACGACTACACTATCGCCGACATCTCCATGCTCGGCTGGGTGCGCAACCTCATCGGCTTCTATGGCGCCGGCGATCTCGTCGAATTCAGCCAGTTCAAGTCGGTCGGTGCCTGGCTCGAACGGGGGCTGGCGCGTCCTGCCGTGCAGCGTGGGCTGAACATTCCGAAGCGGCCGTAAAATCAGGTCAGCGCCTTATGCGTCATGTAGAGCGCCATCACCGAGATGAGGGCGATCATGACCCTGTGCAGCACCGCTTTGCTGACGCCGTTGGCCGCGCGTGCGCCGAGATCGGTGCCGATCCAGAGGCCGGCGAGAATCCCGATGATGGCCGGCCAGCCGACCATGAGCCCCTTGCTCCAGTAGATCCAGGCCGCCGGAATGTTGGTCGGGATGACCGAGAAGATGAGGCTGACGAGTTGCGCCTGGTGCTGCGGGACGCGTAAGCCCGCGGCGAGGCCGACGGTGATCGCGAGCCCGCCGCCGATGCCCATGAAGCCGGAGGAAAACCCGGCAAGCGCGCCGATGAGGAGCAGGGGGAGCCAAGGCAGTTCGTCTCGGTCAACGGCCGCGTGGCTGCCGTCCTTGCGGTCGCGGCGCAGGATCAGAAGGGCGATCAGCGCGACGAGATAGACGACGTAGGTCCATTGCAGCACCGAGTCGGAGACCGCCGCCGCGGCGTAACCGCCGCCCGCACCGCCGACGAGAAATCCGAGGCCGATCCAGGCGATCCATTGCAGCGGGCTGCGATTGCCGCTCTGCCAGTAGCGGCGCACGCCGGCGAGGCCAGTGGGCGGGACCTGCGTGATCAGCGACGTCCCCTGGGCGACATGCTGCTCCGCGCCGAGCAGCAGCACGGTGAAGACGACAAGCCCGCCGCCCGGGCTCGTACCCATGAAGCCCGATGTCAGTCCGCCGACGAGACCGACGCCAATGCCTGCGAGGAGATCGTGAATCCAGGACATCGCTTACGTCCTGGTCCGTCGCTTGATGTCAGGCTTGGTCGTGCGAAATCCCTCGATCACGCCGCCGACGGCCGCCATGCAGGCCTCGATGTCGAAATCCTCGCCCCAGCATTTCTGCAGCACGAAGCCCTGGAAGATCGCGATGAGCACGCGCGCGATCGCATCGGCGCCGAGGTCGCGCTTGATCAGGCCGTCATGCTGGCCGCGCTCGACCAGCGCCACGATCAGCGCGCGCGGCAGGTCGATGCCTTCGACGACGCTGGTGCGGACGCGGCGGTTGCGCAGGGCCTCCGCCCAGCCGTGAATGCCGACGCGACGCCGCGCTTCGCCGGCGGGATCGGTGAGCCATTGCGCGTAGACGCGGATCAGCGCGTGGAGTCCTTCGATCGGATCACCCGATCCCTGCGCCACCGAGTTGAGCACGGCCTCGCGACGATGCCGGTCGTCGGCGAGCGCCTCGATCAAATCGTCCTTGCTCTGGAAGTAGAGATAGACCGCGCCGTGGCTCAAGCCCGACCGTTTGACGATGTCGGCCATGCCGGTCTGATGAAAGCCTTGCTCGGCGAAGCAGGCAAGGGCCGCTTCGAGGATCTGCTGCCGTCGGCCTTCGCGTTGCTTGTCGCTGATCTTGGGCATTTTGGCAGTCCATAAATAACTGACAGATCGGTCGTTTTGACCGTTTGCTCTATGCGGTTCCTACAAAGCCTGGCTTTAATAAAAAACGATCAGTCAGTCATTTTTATTATCAAAAGCGATCTTGGTCAAGTCCAGACGATCCGGAAACAGGAGGATCAAACCATTGCCGGGGGATATGGCGGGAGGTAACGGCGGCACGGCCCGCGATCGCGCGGCTAGAACAGCCGTCCGCCGTTCGGCACAGGCTTGCTCGGCTGCACCAGCACGACCTTGCCCTCGGCATCGGGGAAGCCGAGCGTCAACACCTCTGAGACGACCGGGCCGATCTGGCGCGGCGGGAAGTTGATGACGGCCGCGACCTGCTGCCCCACCAGCGTCTCGAGCGGATGATTTTCGGTGATCTGGGCCGAGCTCTTGCGCACGCCGATCGCGGGACCGAAGTCGATCCACAGCCGCCAGGCCGGCTTGCGCGCCTCCGGGAACGGTTTTGCATCGACGATGGTGCCGACACGGATATCGACCGCGAGGAAGGTGTTGAAGTCGATGGTTGGCGACACGGCCGCGGCGGGATCGTGAGTGACGTGCATTGATGTATCCGTTCGGAGAGCGAGGTTCGTTCGCAATGTTGTCGCGCGAACCGGAGTTTCGTACAACGCTGCAGTCATCCAACGACGCATGCGCGAGGAAGGTCTTGCCCAACATCATCTACGGCATCAAGAACTGCGACACCATGAAGAAGGCGCGCGCCTGGCTCGACACCCATGGCGTCGCCTACGAGTTCCACGACTACAAGGCGGCGGGCGTCGAGAAGGACAAGCTCAAGCAGTGGAGCGACAAGGCTGGCTGGGAGACGCTGCTCAATCGCGCCGGCACGACCTTCAAGAAGCTGCCGGATTCCGACAAGGAAGGCCTCACCGAGAAGAAGGCGCTGGCGCTGATGCTAGCGCAACCATCGATGATCAAGCGGCCGGTGCTCGAAGTCGGCGGCAAGCTTCTGGTCGGCTTCAAGCCGGACATCTATGCCAAGGAAGTCAAGGCCAAGTAAGTCAAGGCCAAGTAGGTCAAGGCCAAGTAGGTCGGCGCCAGATCGCGCTGCCCCCTAATTCAGCTCGACGATCTCGGTGGTGACGCCGGGCTGATCGGCGAACTCGACGACGTCGGCGGCAGCGATCCGCCCGGGAGCGCGATGGAAGAGATCGCGGTCGATCACCGCGCGCAGTTTCGGGCGCGGCAGCGCGTCATTTCCGCGCATCAGATTCTTGATCTCGAAGCCGCCGTCCTCGCAGAACGTCTTGAGCGAGGCGATGACGTGGCAGACCTTGCCGTCGGTCTGGAACGGCAGCAGCAGCCGTTCATAGGCAACCACGCGGCCATAGATGTCGTCGACGTCGGCCACGCTGTAGACCGGGAGGCCGCGCGCCACGCATTCATAATAGATCGGCATCACGAAGGGTGCGAGGCGCGGCCCGATGTAGTCGTCGAGCAGAACGCCTTTGCCGGTCTGTCCATAGGCGCGCGAGATGCGCGTGCCTTCGCTCTGGATGATGAGGCGCGGCGTCGGCGCCGAGATGTCGACGGTATAATAGATGAGATCGGACAGCTCTTCCTCGAGCCGCGCGGGCTGATACTCCCAGATCGCCGGCACCATCTGCCCGCGCGCATAAAGTCGCAGCCACGTGTTCAGGAGATCACGCTGCCTGATCGACTTGACGACAGAAGGAGCCGCGCTTGCAAAATCCAAGGCAATTTCCAAGACAATATTCCCGACGCATAAAACCCGCGCATGATCCATGCGGCGGGAAAATTTTCTATGAAGGCTGGCGCGCGGGATGAAAGACCGTTAACGACGGCTTGATGACCGGTGCCTTGCGAACCGGGAGGCCGGGCAGGCGACATCAAAACGCGTCCGACTAAGGGAGCATAAGCCTCCCGGCCGGAGACCTGATCTGCTCAGCTTTCCGCCTTGCCTAACCCCCGTCACCTCCGGCATATTCCGCGCCCGGAGGCGACGTTCCGGGACAGGCTCCAAGGCCCCCGGAAAGCCGAAGTAACTAAGGACAGCCACGCGTATTGTGCGGGCAGGGGGAAATCTGTTTGGCCGATGAGTTCATTCTCGAAACGGAAGGCTTGACCAAGGAGTTCGCGGGCTTCTTCGCCGTCCGCGACGTTGCGCTCAAGGTTCGCCGTGGGAGCATTCACGCGTTGATCGGCCCGAACGGGGCGGGCAAGACGACGTGCTTCAATCTTTTGACCAAGTTCCTCAAACCGTCCGCCGGCAAAATTCTGTACAAGGGGCAGGACATCACGTCGATGGCGCCGGCCGACGTGGCGCGCCTGGGACTGGTGCGATCATTCCAGATCTCGGCGGTATTTCCGCATCTCACCGCGCTGGAAAACGTCCGCGTCGCGCTTCAGCGCCAGCACGGCAGTTCCTTCGATTTCTGGCGCTCCAAGTCCGTGCTCAACCGATTCAACGATCGCGCGCGTGAACTGTTGAACGATGTCGGCCTCAGCGAGTTTGCCAATACGCCCGCGGTCGAGATGGCCTACGGCCGCAAGCGCGCGCTCGAGATCGCAACGACGCTCGCGCTCGACCCCGAGATGATGTTGCTGGACGAGCCGATGGCCGGCATGGGCCACGAGGACATCGACAAGATCGCGGCGCTGATCAAGCGCATCTCGGCGAAATATACCATCCTGATGGTCGAGCATAATCTGAGCGTCGTGGCCAATCTCTCCGACATCATCACCGTGCTGACGCGCGGGCAGGTGCTGGCGCAAGGCCATTACAGCGAGCTCACCAAGGACGAGCGCGTCAAGGAAGCCTATCTGGGAGCCGGTCATGCGTGAGACTGCAACCGCGGACGCTCCCGCAAAAGCCGCAACCGGCGGTAACATCCTCCAGGTCCGCAACCTGGAAGCATGGTATGGCGAGTCCCACATCCTGCACGGGATCAATTTCGACGTGAACGCGGGCGAGGTGGTCACGCTGCTCGGCCGCAACGGCGCCGGCAAGACGACCACGCTGAAGTCGATCATGGGCATCATCGGCAAGCGGACCGGCTCGGTGAAGTTCAACAACCAGGACATCATCCGCGCGACCTCCGACAAGATCGCGCGGATGGGCATCGCGTTCTGCCCGGAGGAACGCGGCATTTTCTCCAGTCTCGACGTGCGGGAGAATTTGTTGCTGCCGCCGGTGGTTCGCCCGGGTGGATTGCCGCTCGAGCAGATCTTCGATCTGTTTCCGAATCTGAAGGAACGTCTCAACAGCCAGGGCACCAAGCTCTCCGGCGGTGAGCAGCAGATGCTCGCGATCGCGCGCATCCTGCGCACCGGCGCGAGCTTCCTGATGCTGGACGAGCCGACCGAAGGTCTTGCGCCTGTCATTATCCAGCAGATCGGCCACACCATTGCACGGCTCAAGAAGGAGGGTTTTACCATCCTCCTGGTCGAGCAGAACTTCCGGTTCGCATCCACCGTCGCCGACCGCTATTACGTGGTCGAGCACGGCAAGATCATTGACGGATTTTCCAATTCGGAGCTTGCCGCCAACATGGACAAGCTCCACACCTATCTCGGCGTCTAAGACGGCCAAGCGTCAAACGGCCACGAGAAAATTCACGAGGGAAGTAGCATGAAAAAGTCGATTGCGTCGTTTCTGCTCGGCACGGCGTTGGCCGTCACCACGGCTGGCGTAGCCTTTGCGCAGGACAAGACCGTCAAGATCGGCGCGCTGTCCGATCAGTCCGGCCTCTACGCCGACCTCGGCGGTCCCGGCTCGACGCTCGCCGCCCAGATGGCCGTCGAAGATTCCGGCCTTGCGGCGAAGGGCTGGAAGATCGACATCATCTCCGGCGATCATCAGAACAAGCCCGACATCGGCACCGCGATCGCGCGGCAATGGTTCGACGTCGACAAGGTCGACATCATCGTCGACGTGCCGAACTCCGGCGTGGCGCTCGCCGTCAACAACGTCATCAAGGAAAAGAATGGCGTCTACATCAACTCGGGCGCCGCGACCTCGGACCTCACCAACGCGCAGTGCTCGCCCAACACGGTGCACTGGACCTACGACACCTACATGCTGGCCCACACCACGGGTCAGGCTCTGGTGAAGGCCGGTGGCGACAGCTGGTTCTTCCTGACCGCGGACTACGCCTTCGGTGCGGCGCTCGAGCGCGATACCACGGCCGTGGTCACCGCCAACGGCGGCAAGGTCGTCGGCGGCGTCAAGCATCCACTCAACACGCCCGACTTCTCGTCATTCCTGCTGCAGGCGCAGGCGTCCAAGGCCAAGATCATCGGCCTTGCCAATGCCGGCGGCGACACCACCAACTCGATCAAGCAGGCGGCCGAGTTCGGCATCGTCAAGGGCGGACAGAAGCTCGCGGCGCTGCTGCTGTTCCTCACCGACGTCAAGGCGATTGGCCTCGAGACCGCGCAGGGCCTCAACTTCACCGAGACGTTCTATTGGGACATGGACGACAAGACCCGGGCCTTCTCCAAGCGCTTCTCCGACAAGATGAAGAACAACGCGCCGCCCACCATGGTGCAGGCCGGCGTCTATGCGGGCGTGCGTCACTATCTCAAGACGCTGGAAGCGCTCGGCGGCAATCCCCATGACGGCGTCAAGGTCGTCGAGAAGATGAAGTCGTTGCCGACGGAGGACGACCTGTTCGGCAAGGGCGAGATCCAGCCGAACGGCCGCACCATCCACAGCGCCTACCTGTTCGAGGTGAAGAAGCCCTCGGAGTCCAAGGGGCCGTGGGACTTCTACAAGCTGGTCGGCACCGTGCCGGGCGACCAGGCTTTCACGCCGCTGTCCGAGAGCAAGTGCGCGCTCTTGAAGAAGTAAGATAACCGCCCGCAGGCCATCAGGCCTGCGGGCGATTTTCAGGCAACGCCGAAGGGACCGGGTGCGGGATCGATGCAGGCTCTTTACGCTCAGCTACTGGTGGGATTGATCAACGGCTCGTTCTACGCGCTGCTCAGTCTCGGGCTTGCCGTGATCTTCGGCATGCTCAACATCATCAATTTCGCCCACGGCGCGCTCTACATGATGGGCGCGTTCGTTGCCTATTTCCTGCTGAGCCTCGGCGGCATCAACTATTGGTGGGCGCTGCTGATCGCGCCTGTTATCGTCGGCATCTTCGGCATGATCCTGGAACGGACCATGCTGCAATGGCTGACGGGGCTCGACCACCTCTACGGCCTGCTCCTGACCTTCGGCATCGCGCTGATCGTGCAGGGCGTGTTCCAGAACTATTTCGGCTCCTCCGGTCTGCCTTATGCGATTCCGGACCAGCTCAAGGGCGGCATGAATCTCGGCTTCATGTTCCTGCCGATCTATCGCGGCTGGGTCGTCATCTTCTCGCTGGTGGTGTGTATCGCCACCTGGTTCCTGATCGAGAAGACGCGGCTCGGTGCTAACCTGCGCGCCGCCACTGAAAATCCGACGCTGGTGCGCGCTTTCGGCATCAACGTGCCACGCATGATTACGCTGACCTACGGTCTCGGCGTCGGCCTTGCCGCGCTCGCCGGTGTGCTCTCGGCGCCGATCAACCAGGTGCGGCCGTTGATGGGCGCCGACCTCATCATCGTCGTGTTCGCGGTGGTCGTGATCGGTGGCATGGGATCGATCATGGGCTCCATCATCACCGGCTTTGCGCTCGGTGTGATCGAGGGCCTGACCAAGTATTTCTACCCCGAGGCCTCCAACACCGTCGTGTTCGTGCTGATGGTGCTGGTGCTCTTGGTGAAGCCAACGGGACTGACGGGAAGGGCGGCCTGATATGACAGCCTTGACGGACGACACGCTGCCGGTAACCCCGCGCGCGATGCGTGACGAGATGGTCGTGTTCGTGGTGATGGCGCTGCTGCTGGCGTCGGTGCCCTTCACGGGCGTCTATCCGTTCTTCGTGATGCAGGCGCTGTGCTTTGCGCTGCTTGCCTGCGCCTTCAACCTGCTGATCGGCTATGGCGGCCTGTTGTCGTTCGGCCACGCAATGTTCATGGGCACCGCCGGCTATTGCAGCGCGCACGCGCTGAAAGTGTGGGCGCTGCCGCCGGAGCTCGGCATCCTCGTCGGAATCGCCGCGGCGTTCGGGCTGTCGCTCATCACCGGCTATATCTCGATCCGCCGCCAGGGCATCTATTTCTCGATGATCACGCTGGCGCTGTCGCAGCTCCTGTACTTCATCTACCTCCAGGCGCCGTTCACCCATGGTGAGGACGGCATTCAGGGCATTCCGCAGGGGCGGATGTTCGGCTTGCTCGATCTCTCCAAGCCGACGGTGCTTTATTACGTCGTGTTGGCCGGCTTCCTCGCCGGCTTCCTGCTGATCTACCGCATCATCAACTCGCCGTTCGGTGAAGTGCTGAAGTCGATCCGCGAGAACGAGCCGCGCGCGATCTCGCTCGGCTACCGGACCGACCAATATAAATTCCTGGCTTTCGTCCTGTCCGGCACGCTGGCCGGCTTTGCCGGATCGCTGAAGGTGTTCGTGGCGCAGAATGCCTCGCTCACCGACGTGCACTGGACGATGTCGGGCGAGGTCGTGCTGATGACGCTGGTTGGCGGTCTCGGCACCATCTTCGGCCCCGTGGTTGGTGCCTTCGCGATCATCGCCATGCAGCAATATCTGGCGGGTTTTGGCCAATGGGTGACGGTGATCCAGGGCTCGATCTTCGTGGTCTGCGTGCTCACCTTCCGCCGCGGCGTCATCGGCGAAATCGCTCATTACTTCCGGCGCTCGCTATAAACCTTTGATATCGCACCAATTTCATTGGTGCGCGAATCCGGTGGATGATCCGACTCCGCGGGCGTGAGATGACACGCGCGCGGAGCGGAAATGGTCTATGACAGTTTTATGACGGCCAGTTTGGGCCGGGCCATTTCCAACCGGTAGCCTACCCCATGATGCGATGGTTTCGCGCTTTCCTGCCCAAGGAAGAACGGTTCTTCGACCTGTTCGACCGCCATGCACAGACGGTGATCCAGGGCTCGATCGCGCTCCAGGGCATGCTGAACGGGGGCGAGGAGACGCCGGTCTACTGCCAGCGCGTCAACCAGTTCGAGAACGACGCCGACAACATCACCCGTGAGGTGCTGACGGCGGTGCGCCGCACCTTCATCACCCCCTTCGACCGTGGCGACATCAAGAACCTGATCACCTCGATGGACGACGCCATCGACCAGATGCAGCAGACGGCCAAGGCCGTGATGCTGTTCGAGGTCCGCACCTTCGAGCCGCCGATGCGGGAGATTGGCGGACTGCTGATCGAATGCGCCAATCTCGTGGGGCGCGCGTTGCCGCTGATGCAGTCGATCGGCCCGAACGTCGCGATGCTGACCGCGATCACGGAAGAACTGGGCAAGCTGGAGGGCCGGGTCGACGATCTCCATGACATCGGGCTGAAGGAGCTGTTCCTCAAGCATCGTGATGGCAGCGCGATGGATTTCATCGTCGGCGTCGAGATCTACGACCATCTCGAAAAGGTGGCCGACCGTTTCGACGACGTCGCGAACGAGATCAACAGCATCGTCATCGAGCAAGTTTAGGGCAGGGGTCGCGCCGTGGATGCTGCGCTCGGACTTCCTGTCCTCGTCGGCTTGATCGCCGTCGCGCTGCTGTTCGACTTCCTGAACGGCCTGCACGACGCCGCCAATTCGATCGCGACCATCGTTTCGACCCGCGTGCTGCGGCCGCAATTCGCGGTGCTCTGGGCCGCGTTCTTCAATTTCATCGCCTTCATGGTGTTCGGGCTGCATGTTGCCCAGACCATCGGCACCGGCATCATTGATCCCGCGGTCGTCGACGCCCAGGTGATCTTCGCGGCGCTTGTTGGCGCGATCGTCTGGAATCTCGTGACCTGGGGGCTGGGCATCCCATCCTCCTCTTCGCATGCGCTGATCGGCGGCCTCGTCGGCGGCGGCATGGCCAAGGCGGGGATCTCGGCGGCGGTGTGGAGCGGCCTGTCCAAGGCGGTGCTGGCGATCGTACTGTCGCCGCTGGTCGGCTTCCTGCTTGCGATGATGCTGGTCGCGATCGTGTCCTGGCTTTCGGTGCGCTCGACGCCGTTCGCGGTCGATCGCGCCTTCCGCATCCTGCAATTCGCCTCCGCCTCGCTCTATTCGCTCGGCCATGGCGGCAATGACGCCCAGAAGACCATGGGCATCATCGCGGTGCTGCTGTATTCGCAGGGCCATCTCGGCGGCGAATTCTCGGTACCGTTCTGGGTGGTGCTGTCCTGCCAGGCCGCGATGGCGCTGGGCACGCTGATGGGCGGCTGGCGCATCGTCCGCACCATGGGCCTGCGCATCACCAAGCTGACGCCGATGCAGGGCTTTTGCGCCGAGACCGGCGGCGCCGCGACGCTGTTCATGGCGACCTTCCTCGGCGTTCCCGTCTCGACCACCCACACCATTACCGGCGCGATCGTCGGCGTCGGCGCGGCCCGCCGCGTCTCGGCGGTGCGCTGGAACGTCGCGAGCTCGATCGTCTATGCCTGGGTGATCACGATCCCGGCCTCGGCCATTGTCGCGGCGCTGACCTGGTGGGCGGTCCAGATTTTCGTCAGGTGACGAATTTCAGCCCGGCGATGCCGGCGACGATCAGCCCAATGCTGGCGAGGCGGAACGCGGTGGCCGGCTCGCCGAACAGGATAATGCCAAGCGCGGCGGTACCGACCGCGCCGATGCCGGTCCAGACCGCATAGGCGGTTCCGACGGGCAGCGATTTGAGCGCTATTCCGAGCAGGATGACGCTGCCGGCCATCGCCGCGAGCGTGATGACGGACGGAACAAGCTTGGTAAAACCCTCAGTGTATTTCAGGCCGATCGCCCAGGTAATCTCGAGAAGACCGGCGACGAACAGGATACTCCAGGCCATGACGACCCTCCATTCAAGGCAGGGTCGTCCCCGCGGCGGATATGCTGATGAGGGGGAGGCCGTCCTCCCCGGGAGCGGATATGGGGCTGGCCGAAGGGCTCCGCAATTACCACATGAGGCTTGATCAGGCCCATTTTCCCTGCCAAACGCTCCCGCAATGTCCGACATCGCCATATCAGCCGAGTCGCCGGCCCGTTCCCCGCTTGCCACCGAAGTAGCGCGGCGGCGCACCTTCGCGATCATCTCCCACCCGGACGCGGGCAAGACCACGCTGACCGAGAAACTGCTGCTGTTCGGCGGCGCCATCAATCTCGCCGGCCAGGTCAAGGCCAAGGGCGAGCGGCGCAACACCCGTTCGGACTGGATGAAGATCGAGCGCGAGCGCGGCATCTCGGTCGTGACCTCGGTCATGACCTTCGAGTTCGAGGGTCTCGTGTTCAACCTGCTGGACACGCCGGGCCACGAGGACTTTTCGGAGGACACCTACCGTACGCTCACGGCGGTCGACTCCGCTGTCATGGTGATCGACGCCGCCAAGGGCATCGAGGCGCGCACCCGAAAGCTGTTCGAAGTCTGCCGCCTGCGCGACATTCCGATTATCACCTTCATCAACAAGATGGACCGCGAGAGCCGCGACGTGTTCGAGCTGCTCGACGAGATCGAGAAGACGCTCGCGCTCGACACCACGCCGATGACCTGGCCGGTCGGCCGCGGCCGCGATTTCCTCGGCACCTATGACGTTGCCAATGGCGGCGTGCGTCTGCTCGAAGGCGGCGGCGCCAAGACCGGCGCTGCACAGCAGATCGAGATCGCCGAGCTCGGCAAGCTCAACGCCAACCTCGATGTCGGCGCGGTCAAGGACGAGCTCGAACTCGTCACCGAGGCCTCAAAACCGTTCGAGCTCGCCGCGTTTCGCGAGGGCCATCTGACGCCGGTCTATTTCGGCAGCGCGCTGCGCAATTTCGGCGTCGGCGACCTCCTGCAAGGTCTCGGCAAGTTCGCGCCGGAGCCGCGCGCGCAGGAGAGCGACCAGCGCAAGGTCGAAGCCACCGATCCGCGCATGAGCGCCTTCGTGTTCAAGATCCAGGCGAACATGGATCCGAACCACCGCGACCGCATTGCCTTCGCGCGCCTGTGCTCCGGCAAGCTCAGCCGTGGCATGAAGGCCAAGCTGGTGCGCACCGGCAAGAGCATGCCGCTGTCGAGCCCGCAATTCTTCTTCGCGCAGGATCGTTCGGTCGCGGACGAAGCCTTCGCCGGCGACGTCGTCGGCATTCCCAATCACGGCACGCTGCGCATCGGCGATACCCTGACCGAGGGCGAGGATTTCACCTTCGTCGGCGTGCCGAGCTTCGCGCCGGAAATCGTCCGCCGCGTGCGTCTCACCGACGCGATGAAGGCGAAGAAGCTGAAGGAAGCGCTTCAGCAGATGTCCGAAGAGGGCGTGGTGCAGGTGTTCCGCCCGCGCGACGGCGCACCGGCGCTGGTCGGCGTGGTCGGGGCGCTGCAGCTTGACGTGCTGAAGGCACGGCTCGAGGCGGAATATTCGCTGCCCGTCGAGTTCGAGGTCAGCGAGTTCCAGCTCGCCCGCTGGGTCTCATCCGAGGACCGCAAGAAGCTCGACGCCTTCATCGCCGCCAATACGTCGAGCATTGCCGACGATGTCGACGGCGATCCCGTGTATCTGGCAAGAAACGAGTTCTATCTCGGCTACGCCAGGGAACGCGCCGAGGGCATCGAGTTCACGAACGTCAAGGACGTCAAGAAGAAGGGGTAGGGCGCTCTCTGCGCGCTGCTGCGTGGCCACACTCCGCTGTCATTCCCCGCGAAGGCGGGGAATCCAGTACGCCGCAGCCTCTCGATTCCATCACCGCCGTCTCGGAGTACTGGGTCGCCCGGTCGAGCCGGGCGACGACACTGGAGCTAAACGCGAGCATGTGAACAGCCGCAGGCTTGACGCGTTCGTTGGCAATGCCACGTTTGTGCGTGTGGCATTGTGAGCTCGCATCATGTGGCGCGGCATCCTCGTTTTCCTCCTGTTGGCGATATCGACGGTTGCCGCCGATGCGCAGCGCCGCCAGATCAATCCGATCCCGTTTTCGCATGAGCCGTGCAGCGTGCTCGCCGGCCGGCCCTGCACGCCGTACTATTGCAGCCCGCTCGAGCCCGGCCCCTGCATTCCCGAGATCGATTATCCCTACGGTCAGAACCTCCAGCTCACGATCGAAACCGTGCCGACGGAGGCTGATCGCGCCAAATACCGGAAGCCGGATCACGATCTCGATACGATCGGCGATCTCTTCGCCGAACTGCGCACCTGCTGGTCGCCGCCATCGGACAATGCGCGCGCGGGCATGCAGATGGCGGTGCGCTTCAGCTTCAACAAGGCAGGCGGCATGATCGGTCCGCCGCAGCTGACCTATGCGACCGCGGGCGTCCCGGCCGATACCCGAACGACCTATCTCAACGCGATCAATTCATCGCTGAAAGCCTGCCTGCCGCTCAAATTCACCAGCGGCCTCGGCGGCGCTCTGGCCGGACGCCCGATCGCGATCCGCTATGTCGATAATCGCGAGCTTGGAAAATAGCTCTATCCCCGCATCTTGCGGACTGCGCTTGCGCGGGTCTCGCAGGATGAAGGCCGCGCTGTTGCAGACCCGAGCCTGCACGCCTGACCATGAGGCGCGAGAGTTGCGACCCGCGCCCAATCGATGATACGCCATGGGCGGGGGCGCTGGTTGAGGGGAGGATGTCGTGGGTCTGCTGGTCATGATCCTGGGGCTGATGCTGTTTTTTGCGGCCCATGTTTTCACAACGAAACGAGAGGCGCGCGCGCAGGCGATCGCGAGACTGGGCGAGGGGACCTACAAGATCCTCTATGCGGCCGTCTCGCTTGCGGGACTGGCGCTGATCATCTGGGGCTTTGCCCATTATCGCGCTGCCGGAATGATCCCGGTTTGGGAGCCGCCGGTCGCATTCAAGCACATTACAGTCGCGCTGATGCTGCCCGCGGTTATCCTGGTGGTGGCGTCCTACTTGCGCGGGCGCATCTATGCGACGCTGAAGCATCCGATGCTGGCGGGCATCAAATTGTGGGCGGCCGCGCATCTGCTCGCCAATGGTGATCTCGGCTCCATCATCCTGTTTGGCTCGTTCCTGGGCTGGGCCGTGTACGACCGCATCTCGCTGAAGCATCGCACCGATGGCGGCGGCCCGCCGATTCCGGTGGGTGGGGTCACCAATGATCTGATCGCCGTTGCAGTCGGTGTCGTCGCCTATCTCGCGCTGGCCTTCGCATTCCACCCGGTTGTGATCGGCGTTCCCGTCATGGGAGGCTGACGACAGCCGATCAGCGCAAGACGGTTCCGCGCAGCCGTGCGCGGAACGTGACAAGCAACAGCCGAGGGCATCCCGATGGACTGGTCGCAATCTCAGATCCCGCCGATGCGGTTCGAGGCGCGCTTCGGCGATCGGGTGGTGCCGGCCTTCTGCGACCGGCCGGCGAGCCTGTGGGCGATGATCGCGGACGCTTGCGCCCGCAATCCGGATGGCGAAGCGCTGATCGCAGGCGATGTCCGGTTGAGCTGGCGACAGGCGGTGGAGCAGGCAGCGCGGATCGCGGCGGGCTTTCGCAAGCTCGGCCTGCAGCGCGGCGACCGGGTCGCGATCCTGCTCGGCAATCGTATCGAATTTCCGCTGCTGCTGTTTGCCGCCGCGCATGAGGGGCTGGTGACGGTGCTGCTCGGCACGCGCCAGCAGAAGCCCGAGATCGCCTATGTCCTCGCCGATTGCGGCGCCAGGATCCTGATCCATGAAGCGGGGCTCACCAGGCGGCTGCCCGATGCGCTTGATGTCCCCGATGTCATCCACCGCATCGCCGTCGACAGCGATCAGGCCCTGTCGCGTTTCGCCGTGCTCGCCGACAACGTCCCGGCATCGGCGCCGGTCGAGATCGGCGAGGAGGACACCGCGATGATCCTGTACACCTCGGGCACGACGGGCAAGCCGAAGGGCGCGATGCTCGCCCATTGCAACATCATCCATTCCTCGATGGTGTTCGTCTCCTGCCTGCAATTGACGGAAGCGGACCGCTCGATCGCGGCGGTGCCGCTCGGCCACGTCACCGGCGTCGTCGCCAACATCACGACCATGATCCGCTGCGGCGGCGCGCTGATCATCATGCCGGAGTTCAAGGCCGCGGATTATCTCAAGCTCGCCGCGCGCGAGCGCGTCACCTACACGGTGATGGTGCCGGCGATGTACAATCTCTGCCTGCTCCAGCCCGATTTCGACAGCTACGATCTCTCGAGCTGGCGCATCGGTGGCTTTGGCGGCGCACCGATGCCGGTCGCGACCATCGAGAAGCTCAAAGCGACGATTCCCGGCCTGAAGCTCGCGAACTGCTACGGCTCGACCGAGACGACGTCGCCCTCGACGATCATGCCGGGCGAGCTGACCGCGAGCCACATCGACAGTGTCGGCCTGCCGTGTCCGGGTGCCCGCATCGTCGCGATGGGAGCGGATGGACGCGAGCTGCCCGCTGGCGAGATCGGCGAGCTCTGGATCCAGAGCGCCTCCGTCATCAAGGGCTACTGGAATAACCCGAAGGCGACGGCCGAAAGCTTCACGGGCGGATTCTGGCATTCCGGCGATCTCGGCTCGGTCGATGCGGAGGGGTTTGTCCGCGTGTTCGACCGGCAGAAGGACATGATCAATCGCGGCGGCCTGAAGATCTATTCGGCCGAGGTCGAGTCCGTGCTGGCCGGCCACCCCGCCGTGGTCGAGAGCGCGATCATTGCCAAGGCTTGCCCGGTGCTGGGTGAGCGCGTCCACGCCGTGGTGGTGACGCGGGCGCCGGTGGCAAGCGACGCCTTGCGCGCCTGGTGCGCGGAGCGGCTGTCCGACTACAAGGTCCCCGAAACCATGGCGATCACCCCCGAGCCGCTGCCGCGCAATGCCAATGGCAAGGTGCTGAAGCGGCAGCTGCGGGAGCTCCTGGGAACCTGAGCCGGACAGGCCGGTCCGGGCTGTTCTGGGTGGTTAACGCCTTGATTGGGCTCGCTTTGCCTTGCCACCGCCATATCGTTAGGGTACCCCGCCGCCACGTGGGGGACGGGGATTCCTGACGCGAACGCATTGGCGCGCGCACCCGGACGGGCATGGGATTAACATAAGTGTCTGAATTATTTGACGAAGTCGACGAGGAAGTACGTCGCGAACAGCTCAAGAAGCTGTGGGACAAGTATTCGATCGTCTTCATTGCCCTGATGGTGCTGATCGTGGCCGCCGTGGGCGGCTGGCGCGGCTACCAGTACCTGGAGGGCAAGAAGGCCGCCGAGGCCGGCGCCGCCTTCGAGAAGGCCGCTGAGCTGTCCGACCAGGACAAGCACGCGGAGGCCGAGGCCGCCTTCACCGCGCTCGCCGCCAAGGCTCCCTCGGGTTATCGCACTCTGGCGCGGCTACGTGCCGCGGCCGAGGCCGCGCCCCGCGATCCCAAGGCGGCCGCCAAGATGTTTGACGACATCGCAGCCGATCGCAGCATCGGTGGTGAGTGGCAGGATCTGGCGAAGCTCCGCGCCGCCGGCCTGCTGGTCGACGGCGCGTCCTATGCCGACATGCAGCAGCGGCTGGAGTCCTCCGCCGCGCCCAAATCCACGTTCCGCCACAGCGCCCGCGAGTTGCTGGCGCTATCGGCCTGGCGCAACAACGACATGACCGCGGCCCGCAAATGGCTCGACGCGATTGCCGAGGACGGCGAAACGCCGCCCGGTTTGCGCTCACGCGCCGAGGCGCTCCAGGCCCTGCTGCCGCCCGTCGCCAAAAGCTGACCAAGAGCTGACCTTCGGGCTCACTGACGTAGACGAGACACAAGATGCGCCGCACGCCACGCTTGATCGCAGCCGCCGTCCTGATCGCCTTCACGGGCATCCTGGGCGGCTGCTCCAGCTTCGATCCAAGCGACATGCTCGACTTCCTCGACACCAAGAAGAAGCTGCCGGGCGACCGCAAGCCGGTCTTCCCGGAGGGCGTTCCGGGCCTCGAGCAGGGCGTGCCGCGGGAGATGTACAAGGGCGCAGCACAGCAGCAGCCGGATCCGAACGCACCGGCCGTCGCGGCTCTGCCCGCCGAGCCGCCGCCCGAGGCCAGGCCGGCAAAGGGTGCCAAGGCGAAGAAGACCAAACAGCCTGCCAGCGCCTCCACCGCGCCCGCTGAGGCGCCGGCGGGCGAGGTTGACGGCGAGGCCCAGCCCGAGGCCGCGCCGCCTACGGCCGCTCCGCCGCCCAAGCAGAAGATCGTGCGCAAGCGCACCACCGCCCCGCCGCCGGATCAACCCGTCCAGCAGGCGCAACCGACCCAGACCACCCAGCAGCAATCGCAGGGAGCTTTCCCGGCACCGATGCCGAGCGGCAGCTTTTCGCGCTGATCCCTTCATTACATTGACAGGCGCGGCCTTCGCAGCGCACGAATGACCGATGTCCTTCACGATTGCTATTATCGGCCGGCCCAATGTCGGCAAATCGACGCTGTTCAACCGCCTGGTTGGGCAGAAGCTCGCGCTCGTCGATGACCTGCCGGGCGTTACCCGCGACCGCCGCGAAGGCGAGGCCAGGCTCGGCGACCTCGAATTCACCATCATCGACACCGCCGGCCTCGACGAGGGTGCCAAGGGCTCGCTGACCGCGCGCATGCAGGAGCAGACCGAGGCCGCGATCGCACAGGCCGACGCGCTGTTCTTCGTCATCGACGCCCGCATCGGCCTGACGCCCACCGATCGCGCCTTCGCCGATTTCGCCCGCAAGGCCGACAAGCCGGTACTGCTGGTCGCCAACAAGAGCGAAGGCAAGCACGGCGATGCCGGCGCGATGGAGGCGTTTGCGCTCGGCCTCGGCGATCCCATTCAGGTCTCGGCCGAGCACGGCGAGGGCATGGGCGAGCTGTATGACGCCCTCCGCGAGTTGATGCCGGAGCCTGTCGAGGAAGATGAAGCCGAGGACGACGAGCCGCTGACCGAGGAGGAGGCCGCGACGCGTCCGATCCGCGTCGCCATCGTCGGCCGGCCCAATGCCGGCAAGTCGACGCTGATCAATCATCTGCTCGGCGAGGAGCGCCTGCTGACGAGCCCGGAGGCCGGCACCACGCGCGATTCCATCGCGGTCGAGATCAACTGGAAGGGCCGCGATTTTCGCGTGTTCGATACCGCAGGCCTGCGCCGTCGCTCGCGCATCGAGGAAAAGCTGGAGAAGCTCTCGGTCGCCGACGCGTTGCGCGCGGTGCGCTTTGCCGAAGTCGTCGTGATGATGATGGACACGCAGAACCGCTTCGAGGAGCAGGACCTGCGCATCGCCGATCTGATCGAGCGCGAGGGCCGCGCGGTCGTGCTCGCCGTCAACAAATGGGATCTGATGGAGACCAAGGGCGGCGGCGCCATCTCGGGCCTGCGCCGGGATGCCGACCATTCGCTGCCGCAGATCAAGGGCGTGCCGATCGTCGCCGTATCAGGTCTGATGGGCGAGGGCATCGATCGTCTGATGCAGGCGATCCAGGACGCCTACGCGGTCTGGAACAGGCGCGTGCCGACATCCGCGCTCAATCGCTGGTTCGAGCAGGCCGTGCAGGCCAATCCGCCGCCGGCGGTGTCCGGCCGACGGCTCAAGCTGAATTACATCACGCAGAACAAGGCCCGTCCGCCGAGCTTCGTGCTGTTCTGCTCGCGCGCGGACGCGGTGCCACAGTCCTATTTGCGCTACCTGACCAATTCCATGCGCGAGACCTTTGAGCTGCCGGGTACGCCGGTGCGCATCACCTTGCGCGAAAAGGCCAACCCCTTCGCCCACAAGCGCAAGCGGCCGTCGTGAGCAACGATGCCGGCGAGGCGACGGCGCAGGGCGCCGCGCCAATCCGGCGCGGCGCGGTCGCCTTCATCTTCGTCACCATCCTGCTCGACATGCTCGCGCTCGGCGTGATCATGCCGATCCTGCCGAAGCTGATCGAGAGCTTCGTCGACAACGACACCGCGCATGCGGCCCGTATCTTCGGCCTGTTCGGCACCGCCTGGGCGCTGATGCAGTTCGTGTTCTCGCCGGTGCTCGGCGCGCTGTCGGATCGCTTCGGACGGCGGCCGGTGGTGCTGCTGTCGAATTTCGGGCTCGCCGCCGACTATGTGCTGATGGCGCTCGCGCCGTCGCTGCTCTGGTTGTTCATCGGCCGCGTGATCTCGGGCATCACCTCGGCGAGCATTTCCACCGCCTTTGCCTATATCGCCGACATCACGCCGCCGGAGCGGCGCGCGGCCGTCTTCGGCAGGATTGGAGCTGCCTTCGGCGCCGGCTTCATCCTGGGCCCGGCGCTCGGCGGCCTGCTCGGCGATATCGATCCGCGGCTGCCGTTCTGGGCGTCGGCGGCTTTGAGCTTTGCCAATGCGCTCTATGGGCTCTTCGTCCTGCCGGAATCGCTGGCGCCGGAGCGGCGCGCGCCGTTCCGCTGGACCAGCGCCAATCCGGTCGGAGCGCTGCACTTGCTGCGTTCCAACGCGGCGCTGGCCGCGTTATCCATCGTCAACTTCATCGCACAGGTCGCGCATGTCGTGCTGCCCTCGACCTTCGTGCTTTATGCGACCTATCGCTACGGCTGGGATTCCAAGACCGTGGGTCTGACGCTCGCGATGGTCGGCATCTGCGCCATGGTGGTGCAGGGGCTCGCCATCGGCCCGATCGTGCGCGTGCTCGGCGAGCGGAATGCGCTGGTGCTCGGCCTGTGCTGTGGCGCGATCGGCTTCGTGATCTTCGGCGCCGCGCCGACCGGCCCGCTGTTCTGGATCGGCATTCCCGTGATGTCGCTGTGGGGCATCTCGGGTGCCGCTATGCAATCGCTGATGACGCGATTGGTCGCGCCCGATCAGCAGGGCCAGTTGCAGGGCGCGACCGCGAGCGTGCAGAGCGTGTCGCAGCTCGTCGGACCGTTCCTGTTCACGCTGACGTTTTCCTATTTCATCGGCGCCAGCGCGCCGTGGCATCTGCCCGGCGCGCCGTTCCTGCTTGCGGCGGTGTTGATGGTGGCATGTGTCGCGATCGCGATGCGGGCGCTGGTGACTACAAAGACGGTTTCGTAGGGTGGGCAAAGCGAAGCGTGCCCACCGCTACTTCGTCAACCCGCGGAGAGAAGGTGGGCACGGCGCTTACGCGCCTTTGCCCACCCTACGGCAGCGTCGACGGTCTTACTTCTTCACCAGCGGACACTCGCTGTCCTTGAGCGGCTTGGCCGCGTCTTCCGCTGCGATCGTGGCGATCTGCTTGTAGTAGTCCCACGGACCCTTCGACTCCTCGGGCTTCTTCACCTCGAACAGATAGGCCGGGATGAGACGGCGTCCGTCCTGGCGCAGCGGGCCATTGCCGAACAGCGGATCGTCGGTCGGCAGCTCCTTCATCTTGGCGACGACCTTGGCGCCGTCATGCGGGTTGCCGCCGAGCGCTTCCATCGCCTTGAGATA
The DNA here is from genome assembly GCF_023073075.1 of Bradyrhizobium sp. 61. NCBI lineage: Bacteria > Pseudomonadati > Pseudomonadota > Alphaproteobacteria > Hyphomicrobiales > Nitrobacteraceae > Bradyrhizobium > Bradyrhizobium sp. 61. Next base: position 54,604 of record NZ_JADPIU010000057.1, read on the forward strand.
GTGCAGCACCATCGCGTAGTTGCCGGCCTGGGTCATCGACGGCATCGCGTTCTTGCTGGCCAGGGCGGCGAAGCGCTTCGACCAGGCGCGGGTCTGCTCGTTCATGTCCCAGTAGAAGGACTCGGTGAAGGTCAGGCCGTGCGCGGTCTTTAGCCCCAGCGAATGCACGTCGTTGATGAACAGCAGCAACGCCGCGAGCTTCTGGCCGCCCGATACGATGCCGAATTCGGCCGCCTGCTTGATCGAGTTCGTGGTGTCGCCGCCAGCATTGGCGAGGCCGACCACCTTGGCCTTGGACGATTGGGCCTGCAGCAGGAAGGACGAGAAGTCCGAGCTGTTGATCGGGTGCTTGACGCTGCCCAGCACCTTGCCGCCGTTCGCCGTCACGACGGCCGTGGTGTCGCGTTCCAGCGCGTGGCCGAAGGCGTAATCCGCGGTAAGAAAGAACCAGGTGTCGCCTCCGGCCTTGGTCAGCGCCTTGCCGGTGCCGTTGGCGAGCATGTAGGTGTCGTAAGTGTAGGAGATCGTGTTCGGCGTGCAGGCCTTGCCGGTCAAGTCGGCAGAGGCGGCGCCGGAATTCAGCAGCACCGAATTCTTTTCCTTGACGAGGTTGCTGACCGCGAGCGCGACGCCGGAGTTCGGCGTATCGGCGATCGCATCGACCTTCTCGTTGTCGATCCACTGCCGAGCGATATTGACGCCGACGTCCGGCTTGTTCTGGTGATCGCCGCTCAGCACGTCGATCTTCCAGCCCTTCTTGAGCAGGCCGGAATCCTCGACGGCCATCTTGATCGCGACCACGGAGTTCGGGCCGCCGATATCGGCATAAAGGCTCGACATGTCATTCAAGACGCCGATCTTGACGGTCTTGTCCTGCGCGTAAGCGGATGTTGCAAAACCGAAGGTGGCACAGGCCAGAAGGGCCGCATAGCGGCGCGCGAGCGTCGTCGTCATAAAAGGTCTCCTCCATTTTCAATATGCGGACGGCTCTCTTGCGGAGCCTTGTTCCGGCTGATCGCTCTACCGTGTCCCACGGCCGGCGGCAATGCGCCTAAAGCCGGATGACGCTGCGGCGTAGCGTCATCCGTCGGCTAACCTTTGGGCAAAGTGTGTTGAGACGCTATTTGAGCGCGTCCGACGTCAGCCTGAATTTCTGGATGCGCTTTCCGGTATCGACCTCGGCGGTATAGACGTTACCCTTGGCGTCGACCGCCATCGCATGCACCCAGTGGAATTGCCCGGCATTGCGGCCGTTGTGCCCGAAGCTGCCGACCACGCTGCCGTCGTCGCGCTTGATCACCCTGATCTCGTTGTTCTCGCCGTCGGCGCTGAGCAAATAGGTCTGCTTCGGATCGGGCCAGATCGCGACGTCCCACACCGCGCCGTTGCCAAGGGTGTTCTTCTCGAAGAAGAACTCCTTCACGAAGGTGCCGTCCTTCCTGAACACCTGGATGCGGTTGTTGATGCGGTCGCAGACGTAGACGAGACCGTCATTGGCGAGCTTCACGCAATGGACGGGATTTCCGAATTGCTGGGAGACGGGCGCCTTGGGATCATAGGCCGCCTGCTTGTTGTCATCGGGCTTGTTGCCATAGGCGCCCCAGTGCCGCTTGTAAGCGAGCGTCGTCGCATCGAACACGATGACGCGGCGGTTGCCGTAGCCGTCGGCGACGTAGATTTCGTTCGCCGCCTTGTCGATCGCGGTTTCGGCGGGCTTGCCGAGCTGTGTGGTGTCGTTGCTGCCGAGGCTCGGCGCGATCTTGCCGATCTGGGCGACGAACTTGCCGTCGAGCGTGAACTTCAAAATGGCGTTGTCGTTGTCGGCGTTGCCGCCGACCCAGACGAAGCCGCGCTCGTCGACCTCGATGCCGTGCTCGCGGCCGACCCATTCATAGCCTTCGCCCGGACCGCCCCACGACCGCAGCAGATTGCCGTCAGTATCGAATTCGAGCACGGGAGGCGCCGACACGCAGCACTTTGAGCGGGGCGGGTTGAGGCTCGCGCCTTTCTCGTCATCGGTGAGCGAGCGCGGGCGATGGATCACCCAGATATGGCCCTGCCAGTCGACGGTGATGCCGCCGACCTGGCCGAGGATCCAGTTGTTCGGCAGCTGTTTTGGCCAGGAGGCGTCGACCGCGAAGGTCGGGACATCGCCCGCCGTCGCCGTGCCTGGAAGCACGAACGCGATGGCTGCAATCAGGATGGAGAAGGCGTGAGAGACTCGTACGAGCGCACGGCCGAGCCTTGTACAGACAAGCCCTGCGCGATCATGCCACGGCGCCATGGCAACCTCCCTTTTTTGGCTTGCGGCTTGCTGCCGCTTGAGCGCGGGCAGTCAATCGCGGGGAGGCACGCGAGTCAATCAGGCCGGCGAGCGGAAGCTCATCAGCGTGCGGGTCTTGTAGTCGTAGAACTTGCCGGTTTCGGTCCAGTCCGGCGCGCACATCGGCACGATGAATTCGGCGACCTGCTCGGGTGTCTCCAGCGTCGCCGGATCTTCGCCCGGCATCAACGTGGCCCGCATGCGGGTGCGGATCGGGCCCGGATTGAACAGGTTGACACGGAGCGGCGTGTTCGCGGTTTCCTGCGCCCAGGCGCGGGCCAGTGTTTCCAGCGCGGCCTTGGAGGCGGCGTAGGGGCTGACATAGGCGGTGGCCTTGTTGGCGGCGCCCGAGGTGATGAACACTGCCCGGCCGGCATCGGACTGCCTCAGCAGCGGCTCCATGCAGCGGATCAGCTGGAAGTTCGCCGAGACGTTGACGGCCATCACGTCGGTGAAAGTTTTCAGTTCGATGTGGCCGACCGGCGAGGAGGGGCCGAGCACGCCGGCATTGCCGACGAGGATGTCGAGCTTGCCGTAGCGTTCGTGCAGGCCGGCCCCGAGCCGCGCGATGCCGTCGGAATCGGTGAGATTGAGCGGCACCAGCGTGGCGCTGCCGCCGTCTTTCCGGATCTCGTCATCGAGCTCTTCCAGCCCGCCCTGCGTGCGCGCCGTCGCAACGATATGCGCGCCCGCCTTGGCCAGCGCCTTGGCCGTGGCGAAGCCGATGCCGCGCGAGGCGCCGGTGACGAGAGCGATGCGGTTGGCGAGGGGTTTTGTCATGGCGGGGTTTTACAGGCGTGGATGGCCGGGACAAGCCCGGAATTTCTGCCCTCGAGCTCCCGTCGCAGCCCTACTGGATATTGGTACTATTGTTCGGGCCGTTCCCCGAGCTGTCAGGCGGCACCTTCATGCCCTGCCTGAAGGCGAAGACGATGAAGCCGACCAAAAGCCCTCCGCAGAGAATGGCGATGGCCAGCTGAATCGTCGCGGTCTTTCGTCAGCTCGCTTCCGCCAGCAGCGACAATTGCCGCGGCTGCTGCTCGGTCTGGGTCTGGTCGGTGAGGTGGGTCGGATAAGCCCCGGTGAAGCAATGATCCGAGAATTTCGGATTGGCGGGGTCGCGGCCGGGCTCGCCCATGGCGCGATACATGCCGTCGATCGACAGGAAGGCGAGCGAGTCGGCGCCGATGATCTCGCGCATCTCCTCCAGCGAATGCGTCGCGGCCAGGAGGCCGCCGCGATCCGGCAGGTCGATGCCGTAATAATCGGGATAGAGGATCGGCGGCGAGGCGAGGCGGAAATGGACTTCCTTGGCGCCGGCATCGCGCATCATGCGCACGATCTTCTTCGAGGTGGTGCCGCGCACCAGCGAGTCGTCGATCAGGATGATGCGCTTGCCTTCGATTGCGGCGCGGTTGGCCGAATGCTTCATGCGCACGCCGGACTCGCGGATCGCCTGGGTCGGCTGGATGAAGGTGCGGCCGACATAGTGGTTGCGGATGATGCCGAGTTCGAATGGCACGCCGGAATGCTGGCTGTAGCCGACCGCGGCGGGTACGCCGGAATCCGGCACCGGGACGACGACGTCGATCGGCACATGGCTCTCGCGCGCGAGCTGCGCACCAAAGGCCTTGCGCACTTCGTAGACCGAGCGGCCGTGAACGATGGAGTCCGGACGGGAGAAATAGATGTATTCGAAGATGCAGGGGCGTGGCGCCATCGGCGGGAACGGCTTGTGGATGTCCTGGCCGTTCTCGTCGAACACGATGACTTCGCCGGGCTCGATGTCGCGAATGAAGCGCGCGCCGATGATGTCGAGCGCGCAGGTCTCCGAGGTCAGGATCGGACAACCGTCGAGCTCGCCGAGCACCAGCGGGCGGATGCCGCGCGGATCGCGCGCGCCGACCAGCTTCTTGTTGGTCAGCGAAACCAATGCATAGGCGCCCTCGATCTCGCGCAGGGCGTCGATGTAGCGTTCGATGAAGCGGCTGCGCCGGGAGCGCGCGACGAGATGCAGGATCACCTCGGTGTCGGTGGTCGACTGCATCATCGCGCCGTTCTTCACGAGCTCGCGGCGCAGCGTCAGGCCGTTGGTGAGGTTGCCGTTGTGGGCGACCGCAAGGCCGCCGGCATTGAGTTCGGCGAACAGCGGCTGCACGTTGCGCAGGATGGTGGCGCCGGTGGTGGAGTAGCGGACATGGCCGACGGCCATATTGCCGGGCAGGCGGTCGATCACTTCGCGGCGGGAGAAGGTGTCGCCGACGAGGCCGAGGCGGCGTTCCGAGTGAAAGCGGCTGCCGTCGTAGGAGACGATGCCGGCGGCCTCCTGGCCGCGATGCTGGAGGGCGTGGAGGCCGAGCGCGGTAATGGCGGCGGCGTCAGGGTGGCCATAGATGCCGAAGACGCCGCATTCCTCGCGGAGCGTATCGCCCTCCAGGTCGTCCTGAAGCTCTAGCGCGGCTGGGCCGAGATCAAGTTGGGCGTCCTGGTCAGGGTGTCGCATCTCGTCCGCGCCTCTCTTTTAGGGCCTAATCAACGCGCCGCAGGTTTCTCGATCAGCTTCTTGAGGCTGTCACGAGCAGGTTTACTGTATCCGTCGCCAGTGCCCGAAGGCTGCGGTTCGGAATCAGCTTGATCATCATCTGGTTTGTTTTTCTTGAATCTCTTCAAGATGGTGTTCTCGGGGTCGTCAGGCAAGAGGGCCATCAGCCAATCCCCGGTTCCCTGGAGCACCACCCGGGACTTTGCCCCCGTGACCCAGTCCGGACGCTGCTTGTCCGGCACCAGCCAGGTGAAGAACAGGAACGCGACCACGACGATCAAAAGCCCGCGAGCGAGGCCAAACAGGAAGCCCAGGGTGCGATCCAGCGCGCCGATACGCGAATCCAGGATCATGTCGGAGATCCGGACCGTGATCACGGAGACCACGACCAGGGTGCCCACGAACACGCCGGCGACCACGACGACGCTCGCGACCGTGTCGTTGTTGAAATAGGTCTTTGCGGTCGGCAGCAGCTTCGAGAACGAGTACAGCGTCACGATCGCAGCCGCGCCCCAGGCCGCGATCGACAGGATTTCACGCATGAAGCCGCGGACCATCGCGAGCAGGCCCGAGATCAGCATCACACCGAGCAGGATCAGGTCGAGGAGTGTTACTGGCATCGGCTGGTCGGGTCCGCTCGTACTTCAAAGGTGCTCAGCGAATCGGTGTTTGGCCGTGGCCCTAAGTGAGGGCCAGACGGCGTTCCCGGCAAGGCCGCAACCACGCAATCCCATGCTGCTTTTGTGACGGCTGTATAGCGGTGGGGGCGGAGGACGTCACCTCCGCCTAACCCTCTCCACGGCGGAATCTTGCCGGTGTGGCATTTTTCTCCGCCGGCGGGCTCGAGTCGCCGCGGCGGGAGCCCCGGGCCGCGATCTCGGCCACCAGTGTCGTCAGGCTGTTGATCGCGTTCAGGGACAGTCCGGCGTCGCCGCCAGCATCGCCGCCCCGGGCCGATTCGGGCAGCACGGCGCGCTTGAAGCCGAGCTTGACCGCTTCCTTGAGCCGGGCCGGGGTCTGCGCCACCGGGCGGATGACGCCGGAGAGCGAAATCTCGCCGAAATAGACAGCATCGGTGGGTAACTGCGCATTAACCAGGGATGAAACCAGTGCGGCCGCGGCGGCCATATCGGCCGCCGGCTCGTGGATGCGCAGGCCGCCCGCGACGTTCAGATAGACGTCGTGGCCGGACAGCTTGACCCCGCAATGGGCCTCCAGCACTGCCAGCACCATGGAGAGCCTGCTCTGATCCCAGCCGACCACGGCCCGGCGCGGGGTGCCGAGCGAGGTGGGGGCCACCAAGGCCTGCAATTCGACCAGAACGGGCCTTGTGCCCTCGATGCCCGCGAAGACTGCGGTGCCCGGCGTGCCCAGATCGCGCTCGGACAGGAACAGCTCGGAGGGATTGGTGACCTCGCGCAAGCCGAGGCCGGTCATCTCGAACACGCCGATCTCGTCGGTCGGGCCGAAGCGGTTTTTCACGGCGCGCAGGATGCGGAATTGCTGCGAGCCTTCGCCCTCGAAGGACAGCACCGCATCGACCATGTGCTCGACCACGCGGGGGCCGGCGATCTGGCCGTCCTTGGTGACATGGCCGACCAGGATGATGGCAGCACCCGTCTTCTTGGCGAAGCGGATCAGCGCCTGCGCCGAGGCGCGCACCTGGGTGACCGTGCCGGGCGCGGATTCCACCGTGTCGGTCCACATGGTCTGGATCGAGTCGATCACGATCAGCCGCGGCACCGCGCCTTCCGACAGCGTCGAGACGATATCCTCGACAGAGGTCTCGGCCGCGAGCTGCACCGGCGCGTCCGACAGGCCGAGCCGCTCGGCGCGCAGGCGCACCTGGGCGACCGCCTCTTCGCCGGAGATGTAGACGATGCGGTGGCCGGCGCGCGCCATCATGCTGGTGGCCTGCGTTAGCAGCGTCGACTTGCCGATGCCGGGATCGCCGCCGACCAGCAGCACCGAGCCGCGGACGAAGCCGCCACCGGTGACGCGGTCGAGCTCGGTCATGCCCGAGGACAGGCGAGGAGCATCCTGAGTCTTCCCCGACAGGCTCTCCAGCGCAAACGTCCGCCCCTTGCGCTTGGAGCGGATCGAGACCGGCACGCTGCCGGTCGTGTCCTCCTCGGCAAGCGTGTTCCACTCGCCGCAGGATTCGCACTTGCCCTGCCAGCGGTTATAGGCCGCGCCGCAGTTCTGGCAGACGAAGGAAAGCGTGTTCTTGGCCATGGGGACAGCGAGTCGGGGTTTTCAGGTTTGCTGATAGCACGGAATGACGGGCGAGACGGCGATCGCCGGCACCCCCATTAGCCCAATTCACCGCAGCCGATACACCCTTTGTTAGCTCTACGCCGCCGCGCCGTTCCGGACTTTGCCAAATGTTAGCGGACGCGGGTCCAGTTTCGAAACCGATACGGGATGGCGAAACGAATGACGGTAGTCTTGCGGATAATGCTCGCCGTGGGCATGGCCTGCGGCCTTCTTCTGCCGATTGGCGGCGCCGTTGCGGCCGACGCCGGGCGTCTCAATATCGTTTTCGTCAACCCCGGCAAGACCGGCGAGGTCTACTGGGACATGGTCGCGCAGACCATGCAGGCCGCGGGCCGCAAGCTCGACGCGCATGTCGAGGTGCTGACCAGCGAGCGGAATTACCGCACCATGCAGGAGCTTGGCTTCGGCGTGGTGGCACGCGCCGACAAGCCGGACTTCCTCATCCTGTCGAACGAGGAATCCGCTGCCGTTCCCATCCTGGAGGCGGCCGAGGCCGCCGGGGTCAAGACGCTGCTGCTCTCGAACACGCTGATCGGCGACGACGCCGCGCGCCTCGGACCGCCCCGGCAAAAGCTCAAGACCTGGCTCGGCGACATCACGACGGATCTCCAGACCGCGGGTGCGAGGATGGCCAATGCCTTGATCAAAGTGGCGCGCGCCGAGAAATGGCAGAGCCCGGACGGCAAGATCCACATTCTCGGCATCGGCGGCGACGAGATCACGCCGGCCTCGATCGCCCGCAACGCCGGTCTCAAGCTCGCGGTGGACGCCGCGCCCGACGTGGTGGTGGACCGGATGCTGTTCGCCAACTGGACCCAGTCGGAGGCGGAGCAGGTCACCAGGAACTATCTGAGCTGGGCCGCGCGCAAGGAGATCCGGCCTGCCGGCATCTGGGCCGGAAACGATCCGATGGCGCTCGGCGCGCTTCGCGCAGTGGTCGCTGCCGGCCTCACGCCCGGCCGAAACATCCAGCTGGTCGGCCTGAACTGGTCGGAGGACGCGCTACGCGAGATCAAGGCGGGCCGTCTGCTCATGACCGATGGCGGACATTTCCTGCTCGGCGGCTGGTCGATCGTCCTCCTGCGCGACTACGCCGACGGCTGCGACTTCGCGGCCGCATCGCCCCGCGTCGAGGCCAGGACGTCTGCGATCACGCACGACAATCTCGCTTCGGTCGGAGACCTCATCAAGACGCGCGCCTTCGATCGGATTGATTTCGCCCGCTTCAGGGCGAGGGCAGGGCGCTGCGGCCAGTACGATTTCTCCATCGATGCGCTCATCTCTTCGCTGACGCTTCCGGAAGGCGCTGCTGACTGATGCGAAACGGTGACGACATGACCGATCCGGATCGCAAGCAGCAGGCGACGGCGCCGTCGCGCTCGCGCTCGGTGGTCCGCGCGATGATCTGGGCCACCGTGCCGGTGCTGCTGGTGGTGCAGCTGCTCGCCTCTGCCGGCGTCGAGGCATCGAGCTTCTGGTCGCAGATCAGGCAGCTCGACGCGCGCATTGCCCGCACGGCCGAGAGCCGCGCCGAACTGATCGCCGAGCCGCTCTGGAAGATGCGCTACGATCAGGTCACGAGCGTGCTCAACGAGATCATGCACGACGAGACCATTGCCGCGGCGGCCGTTTACGACGACACCGGCGTCGCGATCGCGCGGGTGGTGGCGCGGCCGGCGGACCAGGCGGTATCGGAAGTCTCGCGTCCGATCCGCTACAGCAACGGCAACATCGCCGTGCAGGCCGGTCGTATCGCGATCGCCTATTCCTATGCGACGGTCTACACGGACACGGGCAGCCGGCTGATGTTGCTGCTGGTGGTCGGCCTGCTCGCGACATTTGCCACCCTGATCGCGATGCGGATCTCGGCCAACATCTTCATCGGCAAGCCGCTTACCGCGATCATGTCGGCGATCCAGCGCAGCAAGCAGGACGGGCGAGCCTATCCGGCCGACATCAAATCGACGAACGAATTCGGCCAGCTCGCGCGTGCCTTCAACGCCATGCAGCACACGACGTCGGGGGCGCTCGACCGGCTCGGGCACATGGCCGCGCACGATCCGCTCACGGGCCTGCCCAATCGTCGCTCGCTGTCCGAGCATCTGGTGACCCTGAGCGGCGATGCCGGCTCGCCGGACTCGCTGATCGCCTTCTGCTTCATCGATCTCGACGACTTCAAGGGCATCAACGACACCTTCGGCCATGATGCCGGCGACAAGTTCCTGGTGCACATCTCCGAGCGCCTTCGCGATGCGGTCGAACCGCAGGATTGGGTCGCCCGGCTCGGCGGCGACGAATTCGTCGTCATCCGCCCCGAGGTCAGCAATGAAGCGACCGCCCAGGCGTTCGCGCGCCAGCTGTTAGATGCGATTTCCGAGCCGATCCGGCTGCACGACAAGCAGGTCGTGCCGCGCGCCAGCATCGGCCTTGCCGTGCGCCGCGCCGGCGATCCCGAGCTGTCGCATTTGCCGGCGCTCGCCGACATCGCGCTCTACCATGCCAAGAGCAAGGCGCCGGGCACCGTCGCCGTGCTCGACGAAGCGCTTCAGCGCGACTATCGCCGCCGCCGGGATCTCGAGCTCGCCATTCCCGCAGGCTTCGCCGAGGGGCAGTTCGAGGTCTGGTATCAGAGCCAGGTCGACCTCGAGAGCCAGGCCGTTGTCGGCCTTGAGGCGCTGATCCGCTGGCGCCATCCCGAACTTGGTTTGATCGGTCCCGGCGAATTCCTGCCGCTGATCGAGCGCAGCGGCAACAATGCGCGGCTGACGCGCTACGTGCTGACCGATGCCTGTCGCGCGCTACAGCGACTGGCGTCCGCCGGCAGGCCGCAGATCCGGATCGCGATCAACCTGCCGCCGTCCGAGCTTGCCGACCATTCGCTCGCTGCCGAGCTGCGCGCGACCTGCGCGCGTTTCGATGTCGCGGCATCATTGCTGGAGCTCGAGATCACCGAGGGCTCGCTGATCAACAACATAGCAAGCGCCTCCGAGACGCTGCACCGCCTGCGGCGCTTGGGCGCAACCATCGCGCTCGACGATTTCGGCACCGGCTATAGCTCGCTCGCGCATCTCAGGCGGTTCCCGCTCGACAAGGTCAAGATCGACAAGGCCTTCATCAGCGAGATCCCTGACAGCGCGGAAGACAAGGCGATCGTCGGCGTCATCGCCTCGCTCGCCGGCACGCTGGGGCTGACGCTCGTCGCGGAAGGCATCGAGCGGCCCGAGCAGGCTGACGCCATGCGCGAGATGGGCGTGATGCTCGGGCAGGGTTATCACTACCATCGGCCGCAGCCGCTCGACGCCGTGCTGCAATGGCTCGAAAAGCAGGCGGTGCCCACTGAGACGAGCCGCGTCCTCGCCGACAGCCCGTCGATCGCGCCCGAATTCGCCGCCTGACCGCGATTACGACTGCGTTGCGTTCCAGAGCATGGAGAGGCCCGCAGCGATCATGATCGCGTCCATCACCAGGCGGAACATCTCCGGCTTGAGATGCAGCACGAAGCGTTTTGCGATGAAGGCGCCCGACATCAGCGAGGAGCCTGCGACCAGGCCCTTGATGAAGACGTCAGCGGTCAACGCGCCGAAACGTTCGAAGGTCACGGATTTCGCGAAATAGAGGCCGAGCGAGGAGGCCGCTTCGGTTGCGAGGAACGCGCCCTTGGACAGGCCGTAGAACAGGAACAGTGGCACGCTGAGCGGGCCGGTCGAGACCACGATGCCGGTGAGATAGCCGATGATCGCCCCGCCGATCGCGAGGTGCCAGAGATTGGCCTTGAGGTCGTGCCGCGCCAGCCAGTGCCGCACCGGCACCATCGCGATCAGGAAGACGCCGATGGCGAGATCGACGGCGTGCGAGGGGAGCGCGAGCAGCGTGCGCGCGCCCAACACGGCGGCCGGAATGCCCGTCACCGAATAGGCCGCGCAGGCCCGCCAGTCGACCTCGCGCCACCAGGCCAGGATCCGGGAGAAATTCGCCATCACGGAGGCGACCGCCATGATCGGCACGGCTTCCTTCGGCCCATAGGCATAGACCAGCACCGGCATCAGCATGATCGACGACCCCGTGCCGACGATGCCTGAGACGGTGCCGGCGATCAGGCCGACGATGAGGACGAAGAGAAAGGCCAAGGTGCTCTCCACGAATCGGGAGAGTTTAGCCGTGGCCGGCGATGCGGGCGATCCATTCCAGGCGAGGGAACCAATCGCTCAGCGCATGCCATCCCGGCCGGCCGTCAGCCTTGCTCGTCCATGACGCGCAGCTTCTCGACGCGGCGGCGAAAATCCTCGTCCGTCGAGAATTCGGCGGAGAGATAGGACGAGACCAGATCCACGGCGAGCCAGGCGCCGACGATCTGCGCGCCGATGCACATGACGTTGACGTCGTCATGCTCGACGCTCTGATGGGCGGAATGAACATCGTGGCAGACCGCGGCGCGGATGCCCTTCATCTTGTTGGCCGCGATCGAGGCGCCGACGCCGGTGCCGCACACCATGATGCCGCGTGCGGCTTCGCCTGACGTCACCTTCTGAGCCACGGCCCGCGCGATGTCGGGGAAATCCACCGGCTTGTCGTCATGGGAGCCGACATCGACGATGTCGTGGCCGAGGCTGCGGATGTGGTCGATAACGGTCTGCTTGAGCGGCCAGCCGGCGTGGTCGGATCCGATGACGAGACGCATGTGATGTCCTTTTTGATTTTATGTTGGTCGTGACAGCCGCTTCGCGGCTGCCACGATTTTCCCTGGTTTCAGCTGCGCATGTCGGGCGGCAGCTCGACCCCGTGGAATTTCTTGTAGATCGCGTTGAGCTTGCCGTTCTTGACGTTCTCGGTGATCCAGGCGTTGAGCTTGTCCATCAGGCGCTGCTCGCCCTTCTTCAGGCCGATCGCGAGGTCGAAGGTCGCCAGCGGGATCCTGGATTCGAACACACGCGACGGGTTCTTCACCCCGATCTGGTTGATGATCGTCGCCGACGAGGCGACGCAGTCGACCTGACCGGAGACGGCCGCCGTCACCATCGTCGCGTCGTCGTCGTAGCGCGAGATCTTGAGGTCCTTGTCCTTCATGTTGGACAGGGTGGTGTCCTGCGTGGTGCCGCGGGAGACGCCGATCGACTTGTCCTTCAGGTCGGGCCAGTCCTTGACGGTCGAGGATTTCAGGCAACCGACGTCGGATTGCAGCGTCGCATAGCGCTTGGTGAAGTCGATGACCTTGGCGCGATCGGGCGTCACCGACAAGGTCGAGATGATGATGTCGGCCTTGCCGGTCAGGACGTTGGGGATGCGTGTCGCGCCGGTGGTCTGGATGAATTCGAGCTCGAGCCCCCAATCCTTGGCGAGCAGTTGCGCCACTTCGACGTCGGAGCCGGTCGGCTTCATGCCGCTGTCCATCATGCCCGAGGGCGGAATGGCGACGTCCGTCGAGATGCGGATCTTCTTGGCCTGCGTGATGTCGTCGAGCAGATCGGCCGATGCCGGCGTGGCTGATATCATGACGAGGCCGAACAGCGCGGTGGCGGTCCCCAGCAGTGTCTTGTTTGTCATCCTTGGTTCTCCTCTCCTGTTATGATTTTAAGTTTCCAGTGCCCACGAATTGCGTGAGTTCGGGCGTCGCCGGCGACGTCAGGATCGAGGCGGGGCCGGTCTCGTGGACCTTGCCGCGATGCATGAAGACGATCCGGTCGGCGATGCCTTTGGCAAAACCCATCTCGTGGGTGACCATCACCATGGTCATGCCGTCCGCCGCCAATTGCTCGATCACCTTCAGCACCTCGCCGGTAAGCTCGGGATCGAGCGCGGAGGTGACCTCGTCGAACAGCATCACCTTCGGTTGCATCGCGAGCGAGCGGGCGATGGCCGCGCGCTGCTGCTGTCCGCCCGAGAGCTGCTCGGGATAGGCGTGCAGCTTCTCCTCGAGCCCGACTTGCGCGAGCACTTTTCGGGCGAGATCCCTGGCTTGCGAGGTGGCCATGCCCTTCACGGCGCAGGGGGCGAGCGTGATGTTCTGTTCGATGGTGAGGTGCGGAAACAGATTGTAGCTCTGGAACACGATGCCGACGTCCTGGCGCAGCGCGCGCAGATCGACATCAGGGCGGTCGACGCGATGCCCGCACACGACGATCTCGCCGCCGTCGACCTTCTCGAAGCGGTCGATGCAGCGCAGCGCCGTGCTCTTGCCGGAGCCGGAGCGGCCGATCAGTGCCAGCACCTCACCGCGTTCGACGGCAAAGGAGACGCCATCGAGCACCCGGAGCGGGCCAAAGCTCTTCTGCACGTCGCGGAGCGACACGATCGGTTCGGAGGAGGAGGGGTTTTGCTGCATGTCAGGCTGGTGCGAGGTTGGACCTGCCACGCCCCATCCGCCGTTCCAGCTTCTGGCTGAACAGGGACAGGGGATAGCACATGGCGAAATAGACGACGGCGATGATCGCGTAGATGGCGAACGGCTCGAACAGCGAGTTGTTGACGATCTGGCCCGACCGCATCAGCTCGACGAAGCCGACCACGGAGGCGAGCGAGGTGTTCTTGACGATCTGCACCATGAAGCCGACGGTCGGCGGCGTCGCGATGCGGATCGCCTGCGGCAGGATCACCTTCATCATCCGCTGGGTGCGGCTCAGCGCGAGGCCTTCGGCGGCCTCCCATTGCGGCTTCGGCACTGACTGGATGCAGCCGCGCCAGATCTCGCCGAGATAGGCCGAGACATAGAGCGTGAGCGAGGCGCCGGCGGCCGCTAACGGCGAGACCTTGAGGCCGATCGCGGCGAGGCCGAAATAGCCGAGGAACAGGATGACGAGCAGCGGCGTGCCCTGGATCAGCTGGACGTAGACGCCGCTGGCGATCCGCACCGATTTGAGCGGCGAGATGCGTGCGAGCGCGATCACGAAGCCGACGATGCCGCCGCCGATCAGCGCGATCACGGACAGGCCAATCGTCCACAGTGCGCCCTGACCGAGGAACATCAGATGATTGATGTTGAGATGTCCGCCCATGGTCATCTCACAACGGCGTGCCGAGCCGGCGCCGGCGCGGAAACAGCACGAGGCCAAGGCCCCAGAAGCCCGCGCGCATCACCAGCGACAGGATGACGTAGAGCACGGCGACGATGATGTAGGTCTCGAACGCGCGATAGGTGTCCGACTGGATGTAGTTGGCGACGGCGGTGAGTTCTTCCGCCGAGATCTGCGAGCAGACCGAGGAGGCCAGCATCAGCAGCACGAACTGGCTGGTCAGCGCCGGATAGACCTTCTCGACCGCCGGCAGCAGGATGATGTGCCAGTAGATCTGCAGTCGCGACAGCGCGAGCCCTTCGGCTGCCTCGATCTGTCCGCGCGGGATCGCCTCGAAGCCGGCACGCATGATCTCGGCGGTGTAGGCGCCGACATTGATCGTCAACGCGGCCACCGCCACGGTGAAGGCGGAGAATTTCAGGCCGAGGCTGGCGAGGCCGAAATAGACCAGGAAGATCTGTACCAGCAGTGGCGTGTTGCGGATGGTCTCGACATAGACTTTGCAGGCGCCTGCGATCAGCGGGATTCGTGAGCCGCGGCCGACGGCTGCGAGCGTACCGAACAGGGCGCCGAGCACCGTCGCGAAAGCCGCCAACTCCAGCGTCAGCGCCGCGCCGGCCAGAAAATTCGGCCAACGCTCCAGCACTGCGGGAAAGTCGAGTTGGAGGCTCATCGCCGTCAGGTTCAGCCGGTGGTCTGGTTGGTCATGCGGTCATAGACGCGGAACAGCGCCTGATTGCCGTTGCTGCCTTCGCCATGGGCGCGCGCATCGACATATTGGCTGGTGACGAGCGCGGTGCCGGGCAGCGGCACGCTCAGCGCCTGTGCGTGCTCCTGCACCAGGCGGAGATCCTTGAGTTGGAGATCGATCCGGAAGCCGGCGGAGACGTCGCCCGCGATCATTGCGGGGCCGAGCTTGTCAAGCATCCAGGACGCGGCGGAGCCACCGAGCAGAACGCGACGCAGCAGATTGAGATCGAGGCCAGAAGCACGCCCGAGCGCCAGTGCCTCACAGATGGCCTGAATGTTGATGCCGCAGATCAGCTGATTGCAGAGTTTTACGGTCTGGCCCGCGCCGGAGGCGCCGACATGCGTGATGGTCGTGCCCATTGCGCGAAAGAACGGCTCGGCCTGCGCGAAGGCCGCCGCATCACCGCCGGCCATGATCGAGAGCGCGGCGTTCTTGGCGCCCACGGGCCCGCCCGAGACCGGCGCGTCGATGAAGCTGACGCCGGCCTTTTGCAGGTCGGCATGGATGCGGCGGACGGCGACCGGCGAGATCGTGCTCATGTCGACGATCAGCTTGCCGGGCGGGGGAGACTTCAGGAGACCATGTTCACCGTAGACGGTCGCCTCGACGTGGGGTGTATCGGGCAACATGGTGATGACGATGTCGGCGCCTTGCGCGGCGTCGGCGGGGCTGTTGGCGCCGGCCGCGCCTTCCTTGACGCTGTCGGCCAAGGCGGCTTCGTTAAGATCGAAGACGCGAACCGCATGCCCGGCCACCAGGAGGTTGCGGACCATCTCGCGGCCCATCGTGCCGATGCCGATGAAGCCGACATTGCCCTTGTCGTTCCGTCCCATGTCAGTCGTCCGTTTCTTGGTTGATTGGTTTCTTGGTTGTTGGCCTGCCGCGATCAGCCTGAGGCGCTGGTCTTGTCGATGTCGCCGACGACGGCGCGCCTGCGGTACTCGTCGCCAATGGCAAAATGCTTGCGTAGCGTCGCATCCGCTCGCTCGGGGGCGCGCGCGATGATCGCGTCGAAGATGCGCCGGTGGTCGTCGATCAGGTACGTCTTCATCGACGGGAAGGCCTGCACCAGCTCGCGGCGGCTGCGATGCGAATGCGTCAGCAGCCCCGCCAGCGAACCGTGCAAGACCGTCAGCGTTTCCGAATGCGATGCCACGACGATGGCGCGATGGAATTCGAAGTCGGCCATGCCGCCGGCATCGGCCTCGTCGATCGTATCTCCGATCTTCGCGAGCGCACGCTGCAGGCGTTCGAAATCGGCGATGTTGGCGCGCTCGCAGGCGAGCCGGATCGCCTGGCACTCGATCGCCACACGCGCCTGCATGACGTCATCGAGCATGTCCGCCTGCTGGGCGAGCGCGAAGGTGAAGAAGTCGTTCAGCACCGAGACGTCCGGCTGCGTCACCACGGTGCCGATGCGGTCGCGGATCTCGACGATGCCGAGCACGGTGAGGGCGCGCAGCGCCTCGCGGACGATCGGCCGGCTGACGCCGAGGAGGGTTGCCAGCTCGCGCTCGGAAACCAGGCGGTCGCCGGGCTTGAGCGAGCCCGCAAGCAGGCGTTCGCGCAGGAAGGCGAACACCTTCTCGAACCCTTTTTCGCCCTCAGTGGCGCGCTTCACTTCCATCCCGGTCTCTTTTTGGTCTGATCTTGGTCAGACCAGTAGGCTAACCAGAGCGTCGACGTCAAGAGCCTTGGTTAATTGCGGGTGTCGCAGGCGCGGCCAATCCGATTAGTTCCCCGGCCGGATCCTTCAAATTTGAGGCGTATTGATCGAAGCGTTCACTCAAAGAACTTGAGGTCCGCGATGCCCGATCATCATTCTTTCTCCGCCCTCGACCGCCATGCGGCGCTCAGCGGATCCGACAACGGCTTTCCCTGGTATGCGGGCGCGATGCTCGCGGTCGAAGCGAGCGAGGTGGTGCGGCTGCGCTGCGAGAAGCTCAGCCACGGCGACGAGGGCGCCCGGCAGGAGGCCGCGCTGATGGTCAGCGAGAAGATCGCCGCGGCTTTCGAGGCGGCCGCGAGCCTGCTTGCGGGAGCAACCCCGGCGGCCATCGTCCAGCGCTATCGCGAGCACGTGGCCGCGAACGCCAGGCGGCTGTCCGCGAACGAGGCTCCGTGACGGAGTTGCGCTGCTGACAGCATGTTGGCAGCAGGGGCAGGCTACGACCATCTCCTGACAAAACGGAGAGCGGGTCCATGCCGATCGAGGCAAGCTGTCATTGCGGTGAGACGGTGTTCGAGGTGACGGAGGCGCCGGCGAGCGTGACGCGCTGCACCTGCTCACTCTGCGCCAAGCGGGGCGCGTTGTGGGCCTATTACGCGCCGGCGCAATTTCGCCTGCTGTCGCCGCCGGAAAATGTCGCGACCTATCTCTGGGGCAGCCGCACGGTCAAACATCATTTCTGCGCGAGCTGCGGCTGCGGCACCTATTCGGAGTTGCCTGACTGGTCGACCGGCAAGGCCGATTTCGACAATCCCAAGGTTGCGGTGAACGCGCGCCTGTTCGACGATTTCGATCTCGATGCCGTGCCGGTGAATATGATCGACGGCAGGAATTTGTGGTGAGCATGCAGGGCGCGCGCATGTCCGCTGCGCGTCTGTGACCTTGAGGCGATTTTGAAAAGCTGATTTGGTCCGGCCCCAGAGAAAAGGGGGAGGAAGCCATAATGCGTCTTTTTGCGCGAGTGATGTTAGCAATGTGTCTGGCCGTTGCAGCCGGCTTCAACGCGCAGGCGCAGACCAAACCAAAGGTCACGACATCAGGACCTGACTTCCCCAAGGCCGCGCTATTCGTCGGCAACAGCTTCTTCTACTACAACAACGGCATGCCCGGGCATCTCTCCTTCATGGAGCGCGCGGCTGATGCTGACAACAAGGCGGCGTACCGCAACACCATGGCCACGATCGGCGGCTCCGGCCTCGACTGGCACGACATGGACAATCTGCTGCGGCCGGGCGGCATCGGAGCCTATTCCTTCGACGACCAGAACGTCGTCGTCTTCAACAAGCCGGGTAGGCAGTTCGACGCCGTCGTGATGATGGATTGCAGCCAGTGCCCGATCCATCCGCAATTGAAGGACGCGTTCGCGACCTTCGCCAAGAAGGACAGCGAGATCGTCCGTGCCCACGGCATGCGGCCGGTGTTCTTTATGTCCTGGGCCTATGCCGACAAGCCGGAGATGACGGAAGCCTTGGCCGAGGCCTATACGCTCGCCGGCAATGCCAATGATGCGCTCGTGATTCCCGCAGGCCTCGCCTTCGCGCGCGTGCGCAAGCTCCAGCCGGAGCTCAATCTGTATGCGCCGGACAAGCGACACCCGAGTCCGGCGGGCACGTATCTGGCAACCTGTGTGACGCTCGCCGCGCTGACCGGGCGCTCGCCGGTCGGCAATTCCTATGCGACGGGCTTGGATGCGGAGACCACCCAACTGCTGCAAAAGGCGGCGTGGGATACGGTGCAGGAATATTACGGGCGTTGATCTGGCGCGATCTCGTAGGGTGGGCAAAGCGACTTGTCCGCCGTAGCTCGAAGAGCGAAGGCGGAAGCGTGCCCACCACCTTTCTCGCGATAGAAGATGGTGGGCACGGCGCAAAAGCGCCTTTGCCCACCCTACGGCAGCGTCAACGCTCCTTCAGAACCACCCACGCCGGCGCGTGATCGCTCGCCCCTTCCTCGCCGCGCACCTTCTTGTCGACACCCGCCTTGGCCAGCCGCGAGACGAGGGCGGGGCTCAGCAGGAGATGATCGAGTCTGAGGCCCGCATCGCGCGGCCAGCGGTTTCGCTTGTAGTCCCAGAACGTGTAGATGCGTTTCTCCGGATGCAGCTCACGGATCGCATCGCACCAGCCTTGTGCGACCAGCGAGGCAAACGCCGCGCGGCTCTTCGGCTGGATCAGCGCATCCTTGTCCCATGACCGCGTCGGATAGATGTCGATCTCATCAGGCGCGACGTTGTAATCGCCGGCGAGCACCACGGGCAGATCCTGCTTGATGAAGGTCTTGGCGTGGCGCTTGAGCCGCGCGAACCAGTCGAGCTTGTAGTCGAATTTCGGCCCCGGCTGCGGATTGCCGTTCGGCAGGTAAATGCTGGTGACGATGATTCCGCGCACGGCGGCTTCGATGTAGCGGGCTTCGCGATCATCAGGCTTTCCCGGCAAGCGATCGCGCGTGAGAATGGGCTCGGCATTGCGGGCGAGGATGGCGACGCCGTTCCACGTCTTCTGTCCACACCACACCGCGCCGTAGCCGGCCTGTTCGATGGCGGCTGCCGGAAATTCGCCGTCGGCTGCCTTCAGTTCCTGGAGCGCGACGACATCAGGCTTCGCCGCGCTCAGCCAACGCAACAGGTTGGGCAGGCGGCGGTTGACATTGTTGATGTTGAACGTCGCGATCCTCATGGGCCCAACGACTGGAAATCTTCAGAAATGACTCGCAACCGTTGTCATCGGCGTTCCACGATGTATGCTTACAACCCAAAATTGCCGATCGACACGATGGAGGTTTGACGATGACCAAGCTTTGCCTTGCCGTAGTCGTGGCCGCAACCGCATTTTCCGGAGTGGCTCTTGCTGCCGAGAAAATGGAAATCGCCTGTAGGGTGGAATATTTCAAATACTGCCCCAGTGTCGTGCCGGGGGGCGGGCGCATTGTTGCTTGCCTGAACAGGTACAGGAGCCATATCGGCAACGCGTGCAAAGAGAGCATGGATGCGTGGGTTATCGATAACAAGGTGCGCGGATAATCGAGCGCGATGAGATCGATGAAGCATCATCGCCCCTAGGACCACGGGCGAGGCAGCGACATCAGGCTTCGCCGCGCGGTCGTAGGACAGATTCGGTTGACGTTGAGTGCCGCAATCTTCATGTAGAGATTGCGGCCGCGGTCGTTTGCGCCGCCACCGGAGATCCAAATCCATGTTGAAGTCCAGTCTGAGCCTCGCCATCGTCGCATTCGTCGTCGCGTTCTCCGGTGTCTCGTCGGCACAATCGTCCGATCCACGCGGCGCGTGCAAGGCGGACTATGACAAATTCTGCGCCGGCATCGCGCCCGGTGGCGGCAAGATCATCGCCTGCCTCAACGCCAAGCGTGACCAGCTCAGCGCGTCCTGCAAGACGGCGCTCGACAGCCGGAAGAAGTAAAGCGCCACTCTCGTGTTCCGGACGCGCTGCAACGCGTGAGCGTTGCTGCGCTGAGCCGGGACCCCAGATAGCTACACGGTACGATGTTGAGAGATGGCCCCGGCTCTGCAGCGCACCGCTGAAAGAGCGCTGCGCTGCGTGCGGGGAACGAGAGTGTCGATTAAGACGGCAGCGGCGGCGGGCTCGCGGGCTGCTCGATCGGCGGCGGGGAGGGCGGCTGCTCGGCCGTCGGCGCGGGCTCCGGCTTGACCAGCGGCTCCACCTCATTGCCGCCCTTGTAGACGCGGGCGTAGCGGTGGCCGAGGCTGGTCAGCACCTCGTAGCCGATCGTACCGAAATGATGCGCGAGCTCGTCGACGGTGATACCCTCGCCGAGCAGCGTCACCATGTGGCCGCGCCGCGCCGCATTCGGGGCCAGGTCGGTGATGTCGATCGCGATCAGGTCCATCGAAACGCGGCCCGCGACCGGGCAGCGCTTGCCGGCGACAACGACCTCGGCGCCGCGGGTGCCGTCATTGGAGCTGGCGGCGCGGAAATAGCCGTCGGCATAGCCGACCGCGATGATCGCGAGCTTTGTCGGCCGCCGCGCGGTCCAGGTGCCGCCATAGCCGACGCTCTCGCCGCGTTCGACATTGCGGGTCTGCACGATGCGTGCCTTGAGGTCGACCACCGGCTGCATCGGGTTGTCGGCCTCAGGCGTCGGGTTGACGCCGTAGAGCGCTGCGCCCGGCCGCACCAGGTCGAACTGGAAGGGCGCGCCGAGGAAGATTCCGGAGGAATTGGCAAGCGCAGCCGGCACGCCGGAAAATTCGCTGGCGATACTGCGGAAGGTTGCCAGCTGTTTTGCATTCACGGGACTGTTGAGCTGCTCGGCCGAGACCAGATGGCTCATCACCAGCGTGATGCCGTGATCGCCGGCGTTGATGCGGGGGATGATGGCCTGCGCGTCCGCAAGCGTCAGCCCGAGCCGGTTCATGCCGGTGTCGATGTGAACAGCGGCGCCTCCGGTCCAGCCGGTGCGGCGGCAGAACACGTCCCATTCGGCAAGCTCGTTGAGATCGCCGATCACCGGCCGGCAATTGATCCTGGCGTAGTGCTCGCCGGTGTTCTGGAAATAGCCGCCGAGCACGTAGATCGCGGCCTCCGGCACGGCTTCGCGCACTGTGCGCGCTTCCTCGATGGTGGCGACGAAGAAGGTCTTGCAGCCGGCCTTGCTAAGGGCCCGCGAGACCTGCGCGGCGCCGCAGCCATAGGCATCGGCCTTGATCACGGCCGAGCATTCGGCCGGCACGGCCGTCTTCTCGAGCTTGCGCCAATTGGCGATGATGGCGTCGAGATCGACGGTGAGCACGCCGCCATAGGCTGCGAGCGCGGCAGCCTGATTGGCCTCCGCGGAGAGGAGGCCAGCTTGCGGAATCATTTTCGGGTCGGACGCCATTGTCATGGCGCCGTTTTACGCAAGAGGCCGGTCTGGTTCAAGGAACTCAGTAGTCGTTGCCGCTGCGAACCGGCAACTGACTGTCAGGCGCGAGGTCGCCGAACCGCGTGACCGAGGCTTCGAACGCCAAATCGACGGTGCCTGTCGGGCCGTGGCGCTGCTTGCCGATGATGACCTCGGCCTTTCCGTGCGCAAGACTCATGTCAAGCTGCCACTTCTCGTGTTCAGGCGTGCCTGGGCGGGGCTCCTTCATCGCGAGGTAATATTCCTCGCGGTAAACGAACAGGACGACGTCGGCGTCCTGCTCGATTGATCCGGATTCACGCAAGTCGGAGAGCTGCGGCCGTTTGTCGTCGCGGGATTCGACCTGGCGTGAGAGCTGGGACAGCGCGATCACGGGAACGTTGAGCTCCTTGGCCAGCGCCTTCAGGCTGGTCGTGATCTCCGTGATTTCCTGTACTCGGTTGTCACTCCGCTTGCCGGATCCGGAGAGCAACTGGATGTAGTCGATCACGAGGAGATCGAGGCCCTTCTGCCGCTTCAGCCGGCGCGCGCGTGCCATCAGCTGCGCGATCGACAGGCCGCCGGTCGCGTCGACATAGAACGGCAGCGACTGCAGCTCGATCGAGACTTCCCGGATCTTGTCGAAATCGGCTTCCGAGATGCCGCCGCGGCGGATGTGGGAGGAGGGAATGCCGGTGCGCTCGGCGACGATACGCGTGGCGAGCTGGTCGGCCGACATTTCGCAGGAGAAGAAGCCGATCACGCCGCCATTGGCGGCCTTCATGGTGCCGTCAGCCTGGACCTCGCCGACATAGGCCTTGGCGACGTTGTAGGCGACGTTGGTCGCCAGCGAAGTCTTGCCCATGCCCGGGCGTCCGGCCACGATGATGAGGTCGGAGTGCTGGAGGCCGCCCATCTTGGTGTCGAGGTCGCGCATGCCGGTCGAGATGCCGGACAGCTTTCCATCGCGCTGGAACGCTTTGGCCGCGAGATCGACCGCGACCGCCAACGCCTGCGAGAATTTCTGGAAGCCGCCGTCATAACGGCCGGATTCGGCGAGCTCGTACAGGCGGCGCTCGGCGTCCTCGATCTGCGCCCGCGGCGCGAAGTCGACCGGGGCGTCATAGGCGACATTGACCATGTCCTCGCCGATGCCGATCAGGTCGCGTCGCAGCGCGAGGTCATAGATCGTGCGGCCATAGTCCTGGGCGTTGATGATGGTGGTCGCCTCAGCCGCGAGGCGCGCCAGATATTGCCCGATGGTCATGCCGCCGACATCGGTGTCGGCCGGGAGGAACGTCTTCAGCGTGACGGGCGTGGCGATCTTGCCCATCCGGATCAGGCTGCTGGCCGTCTCGTAGATGGTCTGATGCAGCGGCTCGAAATAATGCTTCGGCTCGAGGAAGTCGGAGACGCGGTAGAAGGCGTCGTTGTTGACCAGGATCGCGCCGAGAAGGCTCTGTTCCGCCTCGATATTATGCGGCGCGCTCCGATACGCCGGAGTTCCGGGCTCGGGCGCGAGTTTGAGGACGTTCGAATCAGTCAGGGCCATGGTCGAGCGTTAGCAATTTTCTGGGGCGGATACGGGGCCGGGATAAAGCGCCGCCTCAGGCCAAAGCGGAAGCAAAAGCTGACCGCTATCAACCGCTCAGTTAAAATGGTGGATGATTGGCAGCCGCGGCACGCGCCGCGCTTGACGGTTTTTGCGGAACTCGCCCGTCCCGGAAGCGGCCGTGACCGCGCCACGGAAAACTCCGGGTGACGTGAACCTAATGGATTGGCGCGCAGACGTATCAAGAAGCGCGCGAAATGACGCACGCCGGGAGCCTTGGGCTCGGATTCAGACCAGCAGGAGGTAGACCAGCGCAACCAGGGCCGCTCCGACGCCGGTGGCGATCAGGGCGTAATCGGTGCGGAGGTCGTCCTGCACGTCGAATGAGGTTTGGGTCCGCTTGCTCATGGCGACGGTCTAAGCCGGGCCCGACGAGACTTATGTGAAACAGATCACATCTCCCCGGATTCTTTCGGGGTACGACCCGGAACAGGAAGGCGGGCGGGGGGTTGTCTCCCGCCACCAGGGAACGAGGCGAGCGATGCGGCCAGAACGGCAGCAGAATTGGCGAAGCGAGGCGGCCAGCCGGCTTTGGCTGTCGGGCCTCATCGCGGCCATGCAGCACGCCGAGCGGCCCGAAGTGCGGCGCGAGCCGGTCTCGCCCGAGACCATCGCGGACCTGCGAGCGCAACTGGCGTTAACAGCCTCTTTCCGATCGTCCCAGATCTCGACCCTGCGTCATTAGGATTCATTCACCAACCAGCGTCAGGTCCGGGTTCGGCGCCGCCTTCGCGCGCACGATGACGGGTGTCTGCGGCGTCGTGACTTTGCGACGATGTGCCGCTTCCGACAGGCGACGCGTCGTCTCACGAGGCCACCGGCACTCGAACAAGCTGCAGCGCTATTGCGCTGTGATCACAGCCGATATTCCAAAAGCGCTTAATCACATCCTTGCGTGTGGAGGCTGCTTCCATTCGCGGCTCAATCCGCTAAAAGGTGACCCGCCGCCGCGCCTTATGCCGGCTGCATTCGCGTAAATTCAATGGAGATGATGGGAATGTCGAGCCGAGCGCTCAGCCTCGCGACGGTATTGCTTCTGATCGGCTTCGGCGCGACCGATACCGTCCTTGCGCAGGCGACGAACCTCGAGGCCGGCAAGGCCCCATCCCAGCTTTTCGCGCAGACCTGCAGTGCCTGCCACAAGAGCCCGCGCGGCCTGTTGAAGACGGTGGCGCCGGGCTCGCTGCCGGGCTTCCTGCGCCAGCACTACACGACCAGCTCCGACATGGCCGGCGTGCTCGCGTCCTATCTCGTCTCCAACGGTGCCACCGACACCCGCTACCAGGCCAAGGACGGCAAGGACAAAAAGGACGGCGCCAAGGAGAAGGAAGCCAATACCGCGCCCGGCCAGGCGCCGGAGCATCAGGGACGCCGCCAGCGCTCCCAGGATGCCGCCAAGCCGGACGGCGAGGCTGCCGCTCCCGCGTCCGAGGGGACGCGTCAGAAGCGCGCGGCACGGCCACCCGAGGAGGGATCGAAGGAAGGTGCGAGGTCCGAGGGCCAGGCAGCGCCCGAGGGACGCAAAGCTAAGCGTCGCGCCAAGCCCGGGACCGAGGAAGCACCGAAGGTCGACGCCGCCGCGCCGGCCATTGAAGACAAGAAGAGCGAGCCAAAGGCAGAGACCAAGTCCGACACCAAGCCCGACACGGCCAAGGTCGAGCCCGGCCGTGACGAGGCGAAGCCCGAGAACAAGCCGGCGGAGAAGCCGGCTGAAGCCAGGCCGGATAGTGCCAAGGTCGAGCCGCGCGGCAGCGATACTCCGGCGCTGCGGCCCGATCCGGTACCGCAGGTCACGCCGGCCGCACCGCCTGCCGCCGCGAAGCCCGCCGAGGCCAAGCCGGCGGAGGAGGCTGCTCCCAAGCCGGCCGCGAGCTCCGAACCGGCAGCCAAGCCGCAGGAGCCGGCACCGCCCGCGACCGCCGCGGCCCCACCCGCGGCGCCAGCCGACTCGTCCGGTCCGCCCACACCTCCGATTTCGCGCTAAGCGAGCCAGATTTTCCATCGATTTGCGAAGGCCGCCCGCATCGCGGCCTTCGCATCATCTTGACCGCAATTAGAGCGATGCTCTAGAGTTACGCTCTAGGAGGCGTCGATGACGACGAGCGTGCGTGACGACCTGTTGGCGGCCGGGCTTTTCGTGTTCGACCGCGTCGGCTTCGAAGCTGCGACGGTGGCAGCGATCCGCGCGCGGGCACGCGCCTCCAACGGCAGCTTCTTTCATGTCTTCGGATCGAAGAAGGAACTGGCGGGTGCGCTGTTCCTGGAGGTGCTGCGGCACTATCACGCCGCGGTGCTGGCCGCGCTCGATCCGGTGCCCAATGCCGGGCAGGGCATCGATCGGCTGATCCGGGCCCATCTCGACTGGGTGGTGTCGAGCCGGCGCGAGGCCCGCTATCTCTTCGAGATATCGCGCAGCGAATGGGGCGAGGACGTCCGCGACGCCCAGCGCGCGCAGAACGCGCGCCTTGCCGAAGGCATCGAGCGCTGGCGCGCGCCGTTGGTGGCCGGCGGCGAGCTTTTGCCGATGACGCCGGTGATGTTCGTCAGCCAGCTCATCGGCCCTGCCCAGATCTTCTGCCGCGCCTTTCTCTCGGGACGTGACCGCGCCGATCCCCGCAGCGAAGCCGACACGCTTGTCGCCTGCGCCAACCGTGCGCTGCGTTCGCCCGATCGCATCCACAAGCAATAAGGAGAAGCCGCATGCGAGCCGAAGCAGATCCCGAATTCGGTCCGATCGCCGAGCGCATCCACGCCAATGTCGGCCGTCAGGGTTTTATGAACCTGGTGGGCGCCGGGCTCTCGGAATTGTCGCGCGGCACCTGCACGATTGCGGTCGCGCGCCGGCCCGAGCTGCTCCAGCAGCACGGCTTCTTCCATGGCGGCGTCACCGCCTTCCTGGTCGACAACGCCACGACGATCGCAGCGGCGACCTCGCGCGGCCAGCCGGCGTTGACGGCGGAATACAAGCTCAATCTGTTGTCGCCGGCGGTCGGCGAGAAGCTGATCTGCCGGGCCAGGGTGATCAAGCCGGGCCGCCAGGTCTCGGTGGTCGCGGCCGACGTGTTTTGCGTCAACGGCGGTGTCGAGAAGCATACGGCAACTGCGCTCGCCTCGATCGCGATGCTGAGCGAGGACGTCGCCGCGAAAACGAAAAGCCCGGCCGCCTGAGGCGGCCGGGCGTCGCAACCTGCGCGAACGCGGGTCTTACTTCTCGGTCTCGTCCGCAGCCGGCGCCGGCTAGTCGTCCTGCTGGGCTTCCGGATCGAAGAACTCGCCGGCGGCGGCGATCGCTTCGGCGGCCGCATCGCGGTCCTCGTTGCGGGTCGAGATGTCCTCGCCGCGGTTGATGCGCTCGGCCTCGTCCTGGCTGCGCGCAACCGTGACGGAAACCTCGACCTCGACCTCGGGGTGAACCGCGACCGTGATGGTGTGCTTGCCGATGGTCTTGATCGGCGCGTCGAGCTGCACCTGCGGGCGGTCCAGCGAAACACCATCAGCTTCGAACGCCACGACGACGTCACGCACAGTGACCGAGCCGAACAGCTGGCCGGCTTCCGAGGCCTGACGGATCACGATGATGTTCTTGCCCTCGATCTTCTCGGCGATCTTGGACGCCTCGCCCTTGGACTGGAGGTTGCGAGCCTCGAGCTCGGCCTTCATGCCGTCGTACTTGGCGCGGTTGTCGGCGGTGGCGCGCAGCGCCTTGCCGCGCTTGAGCAGGAAATTGCGGGCATAGCCGTCGCGAACCTTCACGACTTCGCCCATCTGGCCGAGCTTGCTCACGCGTTCCAGCAAAATGACTTCCATATTTGTTCTCCTTTGAAGTGTTGAGTGAGTTGGGTTTTGGGGTTGAACTTAAGAGGTCGGCAGCGGCGGTGGCTGGCGGCTGCGCAGGAAGCGCTCGCGGAAGCCGAACACGGCATCCGCGAGGCCGAGGATCACCATCGCGATGACGGGCCAGCCGAACACGACGACGACGGCATAGGTCGAGCCGAGCCAGAATGTGCGGCTCTTCAGCGCCAGCGTCAGCGTGTGCAGCACGGCAAAACCGGTCAGCGCATAGCCCATCATCAGCGCTGCCGTCGTGATCTGCGCGACCATCGCGAGCAACCCACCGGTGAAGCAGAACGCGAGCGCGATGCAGAGCGCCACCAGCGTCATCGGCGGCAGCTCGGCCGTCATCATGTCCGGCCACGGACGCAGCAGGCGGCCCGATGTCGCCGTTATCTTGCCGCTGAGCCAGAGATTGAGGGTGAGTGTCATCATCGCGACGATGGTGGCCGCGGCCGGGGCGATGAACACCAGTGCGTCGACGAACTGACCGGCTTCGCCTGACGTCTGCGGGTCGGCGGTGCGGAGCAGGCGCATCAAGCCGCGCCGCAGCGTGCCGGTGATGGTCTCGGCATCGGTGCCAAGGGTGAGCAGGGCGGCGATCGTGGTCAGCGCGGCGAAGCCCGCGATCCACAGCAGGATGCGGCCGACCGGATACCATTCGAGCTCGGGCTCGGCCGGCGGCTCGGTGGCGGCTTCCGGCGCGACGGGTCCAACCCGTCGGCTGAGCAGGACGAGATGGCCGAGCCACCACGCGGGCAGCGCGACGGTGACGGCAAAGGCGATGCAGTAGGGCAGGCCGAACAGGGCGCCGAGGCCGATCGCAGCGGCGATGCCGCCGAGGCTCGCGCAAAGCGGGCCCCAGCCGATCGAGGCGACCATCAGCGGCAGCGGCGCGAGATAGAACAGGACGAGCGAGATCAGCGCGCCCGACACGATCGAGGCGAACATCAGGGCCGACGCAGCGCCGGCGATCAGGGCTATCAGTCCAAGAGTCATCATCAGCTGTCCCGCTCCCTTCGAGCGGTTAGAGGCATCTCGCCCCAACCATCGGCGACCGGACGACCCGGAAGCCTTATGAAACCAAAAAAGCGCGGCCGGCGGCGATGTCGCCGCCGGCCGAATTCGTCTTAGCGAATGACGTAGGGCAGCAGGCCCAGGAAGCGCGCGCGCTTGATGGCGCGGGCGAGCTCACGCTGCTTCTTGGCCGACACCGCGGTGATGCGGCTCGGCACGATCTTGCCGCGCTCGGAGACGTAGCGCATCAAGAGCTTGGAGTCCTTGTAGTCGATCTTCGGAGCATTTGCGCCCGTGAACGGGCAGCTCTTGCGACGACGGAAAAACGGACGGCGTGCACCAGCTTCAGCCATTGATCTTACTCCGCATCCGGCGTTGTCGTTTCAGCTTCGTCGCGCGGACGGCGCGGACCGCGGTCACCGCGGAAGCCACCACCGTCGCGATCGCCGCCACGGAAACCACCCTCGCGGTCGCCACGGAAGCCACCGCCTTCACGATCGCCGCGGAAGCCGCCGCCACGGTCGTCACGCTCGCGGTCACGGTCAGCCTTGCGCATCATCGCCGACGGGCCTTCCTCGAGCTCCTCGACGCGGACGCTGAGATAGCGGATCACGTCTTCGCTGATGCGCTCCTGGCGCTCGATCTCGGCGATCGCCGCGGACGGCGCGTCGATGTTGAGCAGCACGAAGTGCGCCTTGCGGTTCTTGTTCATGCGGTAGGTGAGGGAGCGAACGCCCCAATTCTCGGTCTTGGTGACCTTGCCGCCGAGACCCTCGACGATGCCGGTCATCTGCGCAGTCAGCTCTTCGACCTGCTGCGTGCTCGCGTCCTGGCGCGCGAGAAAAACATGCTCATAGAGAGCCATAATGGTCCTTTCCTCATGTTGGCGCATCGCCCGGCGTCAAGCCCTTAAGAGGCCTTCGGAAAGGACTCTGGGATTAAGCTCAGAAGGCGGAAACACGGGACGACGGGCCGACTGGCCCTGCCACACCAAAATCACGAATGATTTGCTGAGACCGTCCGTTCAGCTCCCGGCCGGGGTCTGCGGATGGCGCGCTTATACGGATTTTGGCCGGCTTTGCAAGGTTGGAGGGCCGTGTTTTCGGCCCCGGATGGTTCCGGTGCGGGCGGCCGGACCGGTCCTCGCGGGCCACACCAGCTTGATTTATTTGTTTGTATAGCATACAAAGAAATCAACGCAGAGGACCCCAATGGCGGAAAAGTCGGTCCATGAGCCATTAGAGGCGGCTGGCGACCCCAAGCATGCGGCCCGGGCCACACGCTCGGCCGGCCGCAAGATGCGGTCGCTGCTGCTGGATGCGGCGAGCCCGCTGTTCAGGGAGCGGGGGCTGTCCGGCACGGCCATCACCGACATCGCCGCCGCAGCGGACGCGTTCCCGAGCCAGATCACCTATTACTTCCGCACCAAGGAGGCGCTGTTCGTCGAATGCGCCTGCCGCGAGCTGCTGTATCTGGCGCGGGCGACGGAGCAGGCAGCGCTGAAAGCGCGCACGCCGCGGGACTACACCCGTGCGCTGGCCGAGACCGTGACGGCGAGCGATTCGGTCGCCTTCTTCGCCGAGGCGCTGACGCTGACCCGGCGGCGCCAGGATCTTGCGCCGCTGGTCGAGCGCACCATCGAGCGCCTGCACGGTGAAGGCGCACGCGCCTATGCGAGCCAAGTCGCGCGGCACGGCTGGCGCTCCCTGCGTGCGCCCGACGAAAGCTCGCGGCGGTTCTGGGCCGTCGCCATCGGCGTCATTCTCGAGGGGTACGCGATGGGCCGGTCGCCGGATGAATTGTGCGCCGAGATGCTGCGTGTGCTCGGCGAGCAGGCGAAATCAGCCAGCGACACGGCGCGGCTCCGTCTGGTCGACGAGCGCGACGCATCTGGCAGTTCGAATGAGGAGGGTTAGGCCATGACCGCAATTCGCATGCGTGCCCGCGATTTCCTGACCGACGATCAACTCGCCGACGTGCGCCAGCGCGTGACCTGGAAAGGCGTCGCGCTGATCGCCCACGCCTGGGCACTCATTGTCGCAGCGATCGCCTTGGTCGCGTGGTGGCCCAACCCGATCACCTACATTCTCGCCGTTGCCATCATCGGTTCGCGCCAGCTCGGGCTCGCGATCCTGATGCATGACGGCGCGCATGGCTGCCTGTCCGCTGACGAGAAGACCAATCTGGCCCTGAGCCAATGGTTCTGCGCCTATCCTCTCTTCGCGGAGACGCGCAGCTATCGGCGCTATCACCTTCAGCATCACGCGCGCACCCAGCAGGAAGACGACCCCGATCTCGTGCTGTCGGCGCCGTTTCCGATCACCAAGCTGAGCTATCGCCGCAAGTTCATTCGCGACATCACCGGGCAGACCGGCTACCAGCAGCGCAAGGCGCAACTGCTCAATGCGCTCGGGCCGAAGGACTGGACGTTGCGGCAGCGTGCTGCGCATTTCTGGGAGAAACTCGGCCCGCAATGCCTCGCCAATGCCGCGATGTTCGCAGCGCTCGCGGCAGCCGGCGTGTGGTGGGCCTATCCGCTGCTATGGCTCGTGCCGCTGTTGACCTGGATGATGGTCATCACCCGCATCCGCAACATCGCCGAGCACGCCGTCGTGCCCGACAGCAGCGATCCCTTGCGCAACACCCGCACCACGCATGCGAATTTCCTCGAGCGGCTGTTCATCGCGCCGTACTACGTGAACTATCACCTCGAGCATCATCTCCTGTTCTACGTGCCCTGCTACAATCTGCCGAAGGTGCATCGCCTGCTGAGTGCGAGCCGGCACGCCGGCCGCATGGAGGTGCAGCCGGGCTACGCCGCGGTGCTGCGGCTGGCGACTGCGAAGCCGGACCGGGATGACCGGCCGGGGCAGCTCGTGAACAGCGCGCGCCGCGCGCAGGCAGGGGCGGCGGTCGACGCCAATCAGACCAATGGTGGATTCTAGGAGCCTGTCCGAGTAGTCCCTGTTCAATTGGTCGGGAGTCTGATTCTATTTGCGTCCATGAGCAAGTATTTTCGGCCCTGGAAGATTGATCAGC